>DASQDS010000379.1:0-11253 GCA_035634075.1 Pilimelia sp.
CAGCCGGCCGAGGAGGGCGGTCTCGCCGAGGTCTTCACCGCGTATCCCAGCGCCCGGCCTGGGCCGACCGGCACGATCCACGGCGTGGGCGTCACCATGCTGGTGACGGACCTCGAACGGTCCGTGTCCTTCTACTGCGACATGCTGGGCTTCTTCGAGATCGACGGGGGCGATGGCAACGCGGTGCTGGCCTCCGGGGACACCCGACTCGTGCTGCGCACCATCGCGGACGTGGCCCCGGTCAACCGCCGGGTCGTGCACATCAACCTTGAGGTTGGCGACGTCGACGTCACGTACCGGGAGCTGCGGGCCAAGGGCGTCCGGTTCACGTACGCGCCCCGGCCGGTGAACCGGGGCGACCGGCTCGAGCTGTGGGCGGCGGCGTTCCGCGACCCTGACGGGCACGGCGTCGCGATCACCCAGTGGCGGGCCAAGTCACCGGCCTGACCGGCCACCGTCAGCCGAGGATCGCCCGGCGCACGTGCAGCACGTAGGCCCAGACCAGGCCGAACACCACGCCCAGCACGGCGAGCGACCAGTGCAGCAGCCCCGCAGCCAGCAGCAGCGCCTGCAGGACGCCGGCCGCCGGCCACGCCCGGCGGTGCCGCATCAGCCCGGCCAGCAGCAGGGCCGCCGCCGCGAGGGCGCAGACCACGGCGACGGCCGCGCCGCCGAAGCCCGTCCCCAGGATGCGCAGCGGCTGGATGGCCAGCAGCAGCACCACGGCCTCGAGGACCAGCGTGCCGGCGCCCATGCCGCGCACCGCCGCCGCGGGGTCGCGCAGCCCCGACTGCCCCGGCCGGCCCGGCTCCCCCGGCCCGGTCCCCGGCTCCCCCGGCCCGATCCTCGGCTCCCCCGGGCCCGTCATCGCTTGAGCAGGCGCCGGGCGTCGGCCACCGTGACGACCGACCCGGTGATCAGCACGCCGACGCCGCTCAGCTCGCCGTCCGTGTCGGACTCGGCGAGGGCGACCGCCGCCTCGATGGCGTCGGGCAGTTCCGGATGGACCTCGACACGGTCGGGCCCGAAAACCTCGACGGCCAGGGCCGCCAGCTCCTCGGCGGGCATCGCGCGGGGCGACGTGTTGCGGGTGGCGACCAGGACGTCCACCGCCGGCTCCAACAGCTCCAGCATGGCGGCGACGTCCTTGTCGGCGGGGATCGAGACGACCGCGACGAGCCGCCGGAAGGCGAACTCCTCGGCCACCGCGGTGGCGGTCGCGGCCATCCCGTGCGGGTTGTGGGCGGCGTCGAGCAGCACCGTCGGCGCGGAGCGGACCCGCTCCAGCCGACCCGGGACGGTGACCGCCGCGAAGCCGGCCCGCACCACCTCGACGTCCAGCTGGCGATCCACCCCCGCGCCGAAGAACGCCTCGACGGCGGCCAGGGCCACCGCCGCGTTCTGCGCCTGGTGGGCGCCGTGCACCGGCAGGAAGATGTCGTCGTACACGCCGCCCAGCCCCTGCAGCGAGAGCACCTGGCCGCCGACGGCCACCCCCCGCTGGCGGACGCCGAATTCGCCGCCCTCCCGGGCCAGCGTGGCCCCGGTCGCCGCGCAGCGCTCCAGGATGGGCCCGGCCGCCTCGGCGGCCTGCGCCGCCACCACGGCGGTCGCGCCCGGCTTGATGATGGCCGCCTTCTCCGCGGCGATCGCCTCCACCGTGTCGCCGAGGTAGTCCTGGTGCTCCAGGCCGATCGGGGTGAGCACCGCGACGGTGCCGCGCGCCACGTTGGTGCAGTCCCAGCCGCCGCCCATGCCGACCTCCACCACGGCGACGTCCACGGGGGCGTCCACGAAGGCGGCGAACGCCATCGCGGTGACCACCTCGAAGGCCGTCAGCCGCTGCGGGAACTTGGCGTCCGTCAGTGTCACGTACGGCTCGACGTCGCGGTAGAGCTGGACGAAGTAGTCCGGGCTGATCGCCTCGCCGTGCAGCGCGATCCGCTCCCGCAGCCGGAACTCCGGGCTGGTGAACCGGCCGACCCGCAGCCCGACGGTCCGCAGCAGCGAATCGATCATGCGGGTGGTGGAGGACTTGCCGTTGGTGCCGGCGACGTGGATCACCGGGTAGCCCGTCTGCGGCGACCCGAGGAGATCCATCAGGACCTCCTCGCGGTCCAGTGTCGGCACCGCCATGGCGTCCGGCCAGCGCCCGCGCAGGCTGGCCAGGACGCTCTCGTACTCGTCGGAGACTCCGTCGCTCGTCATCGCGCTCCCCTCCACACCGGCGCCTGATCGCCCGAACGAGCCTTGAGCATCCCGTACGGCTCCCGTAGCGTCATTTCGCACTTCCTGACCGCAATCTCCGGAGGCCAGGTGTGCGACGACTCGTGACCATACTCCGCCGCCCGGCCGGGCAGCCGGAGCCCGCCGCGTCGCCACCCGTCGAGTTCGCGGTGGTCCCCGATCCGGCCCCCCGCGGCGGCTACGTCACCGCCGTCCTCGCCTGCACCGAGCTCGACGACGACACGTTGTTCCCGTTCCTGGGGCACGTCACCGGGCCGGACGGCCGCACGGTGCTCGCCTGGGTGCACCGGGACGCCGACGCCGACGGGTCCGTCGCGCGGGGCTGCGTGGCGCTCACCCGGGGCCTGCGGCGCCGGCTGGGCATCGCCACGGCGGACGCCCGGATCACCCTGCGCCTCCCCCGGCGGGTCCGCCTGCGGGCACACGTGCCGCCCGCCCGCGACCTGCCGATGCCCGGCTTCGCGCACGTCAGCCCCGCCACGTACCGCGGCTTCGCCAGGCGGGGCCGGCGGACCCGCGCCGTGCTGACCACCGAACAGGGGCTCTGCCTGCCGGTCCGGCTGCGCCGCCGGCCGATCGAGGACGACCGCATCCTGATCCCGATGTCCCTGCGCACCCTCGCCGGCATCGCGGCCCGGTCGCCGGTGCAGCTGTCCAGCCCGCCCCGCGCCTCGTGGGCCGAGCACCGGCGCCGCGCGCTCCAGCGGGTGTCGAGCCGCGTCCCGGAGCGGCCCGCGGCGCGGGCGGGCGCCGTGTTCCTGGGCTGGGTGATCCTCGCCACCCGAATGCTGGACTACCTGGCCGAGCTGGTGTTCCGCCTGGCGTTCCGCAGCCAGGTGTTGACCTTCCGGGTGGTCCAGGCGCACCCGGGGGACGACGACCTCGGCGACACGATCCGGTTGCACCCGGCCGCCTTCACCGCGCTGGCGATCGCCCCGGGCGGGCAGGTGCTGCTCGACTGGGGTGGGCACCGCACCGCCGTGCGCGCCCTGGAGGACCACAACCCGTTCGGCAGCGAGCCGTCGAGCTACGTCCTGGGCATGGTGGGGGTGCGCTACGACCCGAGCCCGCCGGACGACTTCCCGCCGCACCTCGTCGCGCGGATCCCGGCGCCGGTGCGCCGGCGGCTCGCCATCCCGCCGAACACGGTCATCGCCGTCCGGCGCCGCCTGCGGCCGGCGCTGGTCGGCCAGCTCAACCAGCTCTCGATCCCACTCGCCGGTCTGGTGCTGGCCGCGGTGGCGCTGCCGGCGGTACGCGGCTGGCCGCTGGTCCTCGGCGCCGCCGTCGCGGCCGCCCTGGGCCTCGCGCCCCTGCGCATGCCCCGCCCTCCGCGCGGCCCGTGGCCCTAGGCGCGCTTCGCGGCGGTCAGCCGGGTCGCCGCCCGGGCGAGGGCCGACCAGGCTCGCGGCATCGCCGGATGCCCCGGGTCGAAGCAGTCCCACGACAGCTCGACCTGCACGGCGGGCAGGCCCTTGTCCTGCAACTGCCCGGTCACCGTGCGGGGGTTGGCGCCGAACGGCCAGTTGACCGACGCGCGCAGGCCGCCGGCCACGGCCTCCTCGACGATGACCTGCCAGAGCCCGCCGGCCAGCTCGGGCCGGGGTCCGAGCCCGACACACACCTCCACGCCGCGCGGCCGCATCATGTGCAGGTCGATCGTGGGATGGCCGGCGGCCAGCTCGTGCGCGCGGGACACGTACGGGTGACCGACATCCCAGTTGGGGTCGCCCACCAGCCGGCCCTCGACGGTGCCGAGGGCGGCGCCACCGACGTGCGCGGCCAGGGCGAACGCCAGCGGCGCCGTGCCCCGCTCCGCCGACTTGCGAGTGCCGTCCCGGTCCTGGGTGGCCTCGTGCGGCGCGGAGAAGAGCAGCCCCGCGCCGGGCCGCGCCGCCCACTGCCCGGGCGGTTCGGGCCGGTGGCCGGTGCCGGCCAACTCCAGCAGGCGGGCCAGCTCACGTTCCCGCTCGGCGACATCCGACGGCGGCACCACGTCATCGAACGACGTCTCCCGGGTCACCGCGCCAGCCTACGTGCCGGCCCCCCGTAGCCTGATCGGGCGGCCGGCCACCCGGCCCCACCCGCCGTGCTGCTCAGAGGAGGTGCGCCCATGCACAGCACGCTGCCGACGCGCCGGCACTACCCGTTCGTCACCCGGATGATCGCCCGCCTGTACGACGAGGGCCGGCTGCCCGAGGTGGCCGCGGTGGAGATCGAGCCGGAGTACGGGTACGTCACCCGGATCACCTACCGCAACGGCCGGCACCGGATGACCCGCGCCAGCGACGTGGGCCTCAACTCCGCCGCGGCGTGCGAGGTCGTCCGCGACAAGGCGTACACGAAGCATTTCCTGCGGCGCTGGGGCTACGACTGCCCGGCCGGCGAGGCGTTCCTGCTCGGCTGGTGGGCGGACCGGCTGCGGCCGCGCCTGCGTGAGCACGGCACCACCGACGTGCGCAGCGCCGACCGGGTCCTCGCCTACGTGGCCGACGAGCTCGGCTACCCCGTCTACGTCAAGCCGGTCGACGGGTCCAAGGGCGTCCTGGTCTGGTACTGCGACACGCCGGCCCTGGTCGAGCGGGTGCTCGCCCTGTACGAGGCGGAGCGGGTCCGCGTCGCCGTCGTGGAGCGGGCCGTGGAACTGCCGGACTTCCGGCTGGTGGTGCTGGACGACACGCTGATCTCGGCGTACCAGCGGCTCCCCCTGGAGGTGGTCGGCAACGGCCACGCCAGCATCGGCGAACTGCTCGGCATGCTGCAGGTGGCCTTCCGGCGCGCCGGCCGGGACACCTCGCTGACGCTGGACGACGGCCGCATCGCCACCCGGCTCCAGCGGTCCGGGCTGACGCTGGACTCCGTGCCGGCGCCGGGCCGGCGGGTGCCCCTGCTCGACGTGTCCAACCTGTCCACCGGTGGGACGGCGGTCGACCTCACCGCCACCGTGGCGCCCCGCTGGCGGGACCTGGCGATCGACATCGCGCGGCAGTTCGGCCTCCGGTTCTGCGGCGTCGACCTGGCCTGCGCCGACCTGGAGTCGGGGGCCGGCGGGTACTCCGTCATCGAGGTGAACGGCACGCCCGGCCTGGACCACTACGGCGCGGTGGGCGCGGCGCAGGAGCGGGTCGTGTCCGACCTGTACGCTCGGGTGCTCAACACGTCGCCGGAGTGAGCGCCGGAATCATGACCGAGATCGTGGTCCTGCACTACGCCGAGGTGGCCGCGCCGAACTGGGCGCTGCTGCGCGCGGCGGCCCACCGCCGGGGCGTCCGGTTGACCAGCTGGGCACCGCACCGGCTGCAGGTGTTCATCGACGCGGCCGGCAGCGTCCCCTACTACGACGGCGCCCCGCGGCAGCCGGCCGTCATCCTGCACCGGACGGTGGCGCCCTTCGAGGGCATCGTCGCCCCGGCGCTCGACCTGTGGGCCGGGCGGGGGGTGTGCGTGCTCAACGAGCCCGGCGCCGCGTACCGCGCCCGCGACAAGCTGGCCACCACCCGGCTGCTCACCGACGCCGGCGTGCCGGTCGTGCCGACCCTCGGCTTCGCCGACCCCGGGCAGGCCCGGTGGGTCGACTTCGGGGACTCGCGGATCGTCGTGAAGCCCGCGCACGGGCTGCAGGGCATGGGCATCGAGGCGTACGCGTCGCGCGCCGACCTGCTGGACCGCTGGCACCCGGCCGACGACGACCGGCGCGGCCACACCCTGCGCGAGCACTACCTGGCCCAGCCACTGGTCGGCGGGGGCGGCACCGACCTGCGGGCCTTCGTCGTCGGCGGCACCTGCGTGGCGCTGATCCGCCGCTCGGCGCGCCCCGGCGAGCTGCGGGCCAACCTCGCGCTCGGGGCCACCGCCACCCCGCTGCCCCCCACCCACCCCGGCGCCCGCGTCGCCACCGCCGCGACCGCCGCGTGCGGGTTGGACTACGGTGGCGTCGACCTGATCGAGGACGCCGACGGCACCCTGCGGGTGCTGGAGGTGGACGCCTGGGCCGGCTTCGCGGGCGTCACCGCCGCCACCGGGGCGGACGTCGCCGGGGCGATCCTCGACCTCGCGCTGGCCCGGCGGCGGAAGGAACCCGCACCGACATGACGCTGGGCGTAGCCGACAACCCGTACGCGCGCAACGCGCCGACCGCCGTGCGCGCCGCCGCCGAGGAGCTGGGCGTACCGGTGCGGGTCATCGACCTCCCGTCACTCGCCCTGCACCTGGCCACCGCCGGGGCCGCCACGGCCACCGACCGGCACGGCGCGGTGCGGGTCGACAGCCTGGCCCCGTACCTGCTCTTCGGCTACCCGGCCGCGACGCACGCGTTCCGCGTCGTGACCCGCACCGCCTTTTGTCAGAACCCCGTCGACGCCGTGCTCACCGCCGACGACAAGGCCGCGACCGCGCAGCGGTTGGCGCTCGCCGGCGTCCCGCAGGTGCCGACCCACGTCTGCGCCCTGGACCGGGACCAGCTGCGCGGCGCCGCCGCCGGCATCGGCTACCCGGTCGTGGTGAAACGCACGCACGGCGCGCAGGGCCGGTGGGTGCGGCGGGCCCACGACGACGCCACGCTGGACGGGGCCTACGACGAGCTGGCGGCCGAGGGCCCCGGCGCGCTGGTCGTCCAGCCGCTGGTCGGGCCGGCGGAGGGCACGAGCGTGCGGGCCGTGGTCACCGGGGGCCGGATCATCGGCGCCGCCCAACGCACGGCCGACGCCGGGGAATGGCGCAGCAACATCGCCGGCGGCGCCAGCCAGGTGCCGGTGACCCTCACCGACGCCGAGCGGGACGCCGTGCTGGGCGCGGTGCGGGCGCTCGGCCTCGGCCACGCGGGCGTGGACCTGCTGCGCTCCGGCCCGGACTCGTTCGTGCTGGAGGTCAACTCCTGCCCGGACTTCACCAGCATGCTGCCGTACTTCGCCGAGGACCTGCGGCGGGCCGTCGTCACCGCGTCGCTCTGCCCGCCCGCGTAGTCGCCCGCCGCCCAGCAGCGCCGGCGCGCCTCGCTAGCCGGACGCCAGCGCGCCTGGCTAGCCCAGCGCCAGCGCGCCTGGCTAGCCCAGCGCCAGCGCGTGGGGCTAGCCCAGCGCCGCCAGGGCCGCTTCGATCCGCGCCAGGTCCGCCTCCGCCGCCGCCAGCCGGGCCTTGATCTTGTCCACCACCGGCGCCGGCGCCTTGGCGACGAACGCCTCGTTGCCCAGCTTGCCCCGGCACTGCGCGACCTCCTTCTCGGCGGCCGCCAGGTCCTTCGCCAGCCGCGCGCGCTCGGCGCCGACGTCGATCGAGCCGCGGGTGTCCAGCGCGACGCTCACCTGCCCGGTCACGGCCAGCGTGGCGCTGGCCGTGAACCCCTCCGCGGCCTCGTCCAGCCGGGCCAGCGAGCGGATCAGCGGCTCGTGCGCCGCCAACCCGGCGACCGCCAGGCCGGCCAGCCGCGCCGCCACCCGCTGGCCGGGTCGCAGGCCCTGGTCGGAGCGGAACCGGCGGACCTCGGTCACCACCCGCTGCAGCGCCGCGATCTCCGCCTCGGCGGCGTCGTCCGCGTAGGCCGCCTCGGGCTCCGGCCACGCCGCGGTCATGACCGTGTCCGCCCCGGTCAGTGCCGTGTACAGCTCCTCGGTGACGAACGGGATGACCGGGTGCAGCAGCTTGAGCAACCTGTCCAGCACTCCGCCGAGCACCCGCCGGGTGGCGTCCGCCGCCGGCCCGCCGGCCGCCAGCACCGGCTTCGCCAGCTCCACGTACCAGTCGCAGACGTCGTCCCAGGCGAAGTGGTAGAGCACATCGCAGACCTTCGCGAACTCGTACGCCTCGAACTGCTCGTCCACCTCGGCGGTCACGTGCCGCAGCCGGGACAGGATCCACCGGTCGACGGTGGACAACTCCCCCGGCGCCGGCAGCGGCCCGGCCACCGTGGCGCCGTTGAGCAGCGCGAACCGGGTGGCGTTCCACAGCTTGTTGCAGAAGTTCCGGGAGCCCTGGCACCACTCCTCGCTGACCGGCACGTCCTGCCCCGGGTTCGCGCCCCGGGCGAGCGTGAACCGGGTGGCGTCGGCGCCGAAGCGCTCGATCCAGTCCAGCGGGTCGACCACGTTGCCGAAGGACTTGCTCATCTTCTTGCCGTACTGGTCGCGCACCATCCCGTGCAGGGCCACCACGTCGAACGGCTGCGTGCCGCCCATCGCGTACAGGCCGAACATCATCATCCGGGCGACCCAGAAGAACAGGATGTCGTAGCCGGTGACCAGCACGCTGGTCGGGTAGAACCGGGCCAGGTCCGCGGTGTGCTCCGGCCAGCCGAGGGTGGAGAACGGCCACAGGCCGCTGGAGAACCAGGTGTCCAGCACGTCCTCGTCCTGGCGCCAGCCCGCGCCGGTCGGCGGCTGCTCGTCCGGGCCGACGCAGCGCACCTCGCCGTCCGGGCCATACCAGACGGGGATGCGGTGCCCCCACCAGAGCTGGCGGGAGATGCACCAGTCGTGCATGTTGTCGACCCAGGCGAAGTAGCGCTTCGCCAGCTCCGCCGGCTCGACCCGGACCCGGCCGTCGCGCACGGCGTCGCCGGCGGCCTTGGCCAGCGGCCCGGTGTTGACGAACCACTGCAGGGACAGCCGGGGCTCCACCGTCGTCTTGCAGCGGGAGCAGTGCCCCACGGCGTGCACGTACGGCCGGCGTTCCGCCACCACCCGGCCCTGCGCGCGCAGCGCGGCCACGATGGCCGGCCGCGCCTCGAACCTGTCGAGGCCCTCGAACGGCCCGTGCGCCGTGATGACGCCCCGCTCGTCCATGATCGTGAGGCTGGGCAGCGAGTGCCGCTGGCCGATCTCGAAGTCGTTGGGGTCGTGGGCGGGCGTCACCTTCACCGCGCCGCTGCCGAACGCCGGGTCGACGTGCTCGTCGGCCACGATCGGGATGCGCCGGCCGGTCAGCGGCAGCTCCACCTCGGTGCCGATCAGGTGGCGGTAGCGCTCGTCGTCGGGGTGCACCGCCACGGCCGTGTCGCCGAGCATCGTCTCCGCCCGGGTGGTCGCCACGACGATCGAGGCGTCCCCGTCGCCGTACCGGATCGACACCAGCTCGCCGTCGTCGTCGCTGTGCTCGACCTCGATGTCGGACAGGGCCGTCAGACACCGCGGGCACCAGTTGATGATGCGCTCGGCGCGGTAGATGAGGCCGTCGTCGTACAGCCGCTTGAAGATCGTCTGGACGGCGCGCGAGAGGCCCTCGTCCATCGTGAAGCGCTCTCGATCCCAGTCCACGGAGTCGCCGAGCCGGCGCATCTGGCCGAGGATGGCGCCGCCGGACTCCGCCTTCCACTGCCACACCCGCTCGACGAACTTCTCCCGGCCCAGGTCGTGCCGGGACAGTCCCTCGCCGGCGAGCTGGCGCTCGACCAGATTCTGCGTCGCGATGCCGGCGTGGTCCATGCCGGGCAGCCACAGCGCCTCGAAACCCTGCATGCGCTTGCGGCGCACGAGCGCGTCCATCAGCGTGTGCTCGAAGGCGTGGCCCATGTGCAGGGAACCGGTCACGTTCGGCGGCGGGATGACGATGCAGAACGGCGGCTTGTCGCTGCCCGCGTCGGCCCGGAAGTAGCCCGCCGCCACCCACCGCTCGTACCGCCGCTGCTCGACCTCGCCGGGCTGGTACTGCCCGGCCAGGGCGGGGGCCGCGTCGCCGCGAGAATCACGTGTCTCGGTCACGGGGCGAGTCTACGGAGCGAGCGGCGGGGGCATTCGGCTGCCCTTGCTACGCTCGCCCGACGCGTCCCCCAGGAGGTTGAGCGCATGAGGCAGCACCCGTCTGACGGTTCGGCGGCTGAGGCGGGCGGGGGCGCGGGCGTTGGCGAGCCCATCGACATCACCCCGGCCCGGGACGCCGACCGGCACCCGGACCGGGACTGGATGCCGGGCGGCCGCTGGGCGGAGCCCGCGGGTGACTGGGCCGAGCCCGACGCCGGCCAGGACCCGCCCCCGGGCGCCCCGAATCCAGCTGCTCAGCTACGCGTCCCGTCCCGCCGCCGCCGGATCGCGCTGGGCGCGGCGCTGGCCGTGGGCGTCGCCGGCGCCGCGGTCCTCGGCACCGCCGGTTGGCGGGTCATGGAGCAGCGGGACACGACGCTCACCCCGCCGACCAGCGTGGCCGGGCTCACCCGGGACGTGAGCGGCGACGCGGCCGAGACGGCCGAGTATCTGCGCACCGCGCTGGCCGCCGGCGTGGACCTGGACGGCACGGTGGCCGCCGTGTACACCGATCCGGCGAGCCGGGACCGCAGCGTGCTGTTCTTCGGGGGTACGGCGTTGCTGCTCTCCCCCGGCCGCGAGCTCGACGGCGTCCTGGACCTGCTGAACGGCGAGGCCGGTGAGGTGCGGGACGTCCGTGAGGTGCCGGCCGGCGAGCTGGGCGGCGTGATGCGGTGCGGCTCGGTGACCGCCCCGGAAGTGACCGCCCCGGAAGGCGCGATGGCGGTGTGCGGGTGGGCGGACCACGGCAGCGTGGCGGTGGCCATGTTCCCCAAGCGCCCGGTGGCCGAGTCCGCCAACCTGATGCGCACGCTGCGGGAACAAACGCAGAAACGCTGATGGGCGGCCCATCTCTGGGCCGCCCATCAGCGTAAGAAGTCCGGCGGTGTCCTACTCTCCCACACCCTCCCGAGTGCAGTACCATCGGCGCTGGAGGGCTTAGCTTCCGGGTTCGGAATGTTACCGGGCGTTTCCCCTCCGCCATGACCGCCGTAACACTATGAACATATCAAACACCACACCACAACCACGATTGCGGGGTGTTCGAATGTTCAGAATCGCACAGTGGACGCGTCAGCATGTTTGTAGTCAAGTCCTCGGCCTATTAGTACCGGTCGACTGAACCAGTTACCTGGCTTACATCTCCGGCCTATCAACCCAGTCGTCTAGCTGGGGGCCTTACCCCCTGTAACGGGGTGGGATACCTCATCTTGAAGCGAGCTTCCCGCTTAGATGCTTTCAGCGGTTATCCCTTCCGAACGTGGCTAACCAGCCG
>DASQDS010000380.1:0-4957 GCA_035634075.1 Pilimelia sp.
GGCCGGGCCGCCCGTGGCCGGGCCGCCCGCGCCGGCCGCCCCCGTCGTGGTGGCTGGCGGCGGCGCGGCGACGCTGCGGGGTTTGCTCCGGGTGGTGCGCCGGCGGGTCGCCCAGACGGGGGACTGGCGGACCGTCGTCGACGGCCTCCGGCCCGGCCTGGACGGGCTCTGGGCCGGGCTGACGCCCGCCGAGCAGGACCGCTTCCTGCGGCACGTCGCCCGCTACTGGGAGGTCCACCGGCACCGGATGGCACCCGCCGTGGCCGACCGGCTCGACGCCCTGCGCGCGGACGGAGTCCTCCGGATCCGTGCGGCCACGGTGTCGCGGGTGATCCCGGCGGGCTGGGACGGCCTGGCCGTGGAGCTGAGCGACGGGCCGGCGGGCGGCGAGCGGTTCGGCGCCGTGATCAACTGCACCGGGCCCGGCCCGTGGCCGGACGCGGCCGACCCGCTGGTGCGCTCCCTGGTCGCCGACGGTCTGGCCCGCCCCGGGCCGCACGGGCTCGGCCTGGACGTGGCCGGGGACGGCGCGGTGATCGGCCGCGCCGGCCTGCCGCTGGTGCCGATGTGGGCGGTCGGCCCGGCTCGGCGCGGCCGGCTCTGGGAGACCACCGCCGTGCCGGAGATCCGGGCGCAGGCGCAGCGGCTGGCCGACCACTTCGACCGCACGGACACCCCCAGACTCCTCCTGCCCGCCTGACCGCCTGACCGCCCGCCCGCCCGCCCGCCCGCCCGCCTGACCGCCCGCCCGCCCGCCCGCCCGCCCCGCCCCCACGGCGATCTTGGTCCCCTGACCCCCCGAAACGGTAGCCACGGGACCAAGATCGGCGCCGACCGACCCGTCCGCCGCAAGCGGATGGGCGCTCTGCCGTTGTTCAGCCGGGCGCATCGGTGCCCGCGCGTCGTCGTCGGCGGCGGGGGGGCGGGCCCGCGCGACGGTGGCGGCGGGGCGGCGGTGGGGCGACAGCCGGGCGTCGCCGCCCCGCTGTCGGAGTACCGCGCGAGGGTCAGCGTGTGCCTCGGCGAACTGCACCTCGGATCCCCGCCACGAAGTATCCCGTCGAGCGGTTCACGCTGGCCAACGGCCTGCGCGTCGTGCTCGCGCCCGACCGCAGCGCCCCGGTGGTCGGCGTCGCGGTCGTGTACGACGTCGGCATCCGGTCGGAGCCGGCGGGCCGCACCGGGTTCGCCCACCTCTTCGAGCACCTGATGTTCCAGGGGTCGGAAAATCTGGAGAAGCTGGCCCACTTCCGGCACGTGCAGGGCTCCGGGGGCACCTTCAACGGCTCGACGCACCTGGACTACACCGACTACTTCGAGACCCTGCCGGCGAACGCGCTGGAGCGGGCGTTGTTCCTGGAAGCGGACCGGATGCGCGGGCCCCGGCTCACCGAGGAAAACCTGCGCAACCAGGTGGACGTGGTGAAGGAGGAGATCCGGGTCAACGTGCTCAACCGGCCGTACGGCGGCTTCCCGTGGCTGAAGCTGCCACCCGTCATGTTCGACACGTTCCCCAACGCCCACGACGGGTACGGCTCGTTCGTCGACCTCGAGAGCGCGACCGTGGCCGACGCGACGGAGTTCTTCACCCGGTATTACGCCTGCGGCAACGCGGTGCTGTGCGTGGCCGGCGACCTGGGTGCCGGCGTCACCGACCTGATCGAGCGGCACTTCGGCGACGTGCCGGCCCGACCGGCGCCGGCGCGCCCCGAGTTCGCCGAGCCCGACCTGACGGCCGAGCGGCGCTCGTCGTACACCGATCCGCTGGCCCCGCTGCCGGCGGTGGCGGCGGCATGGCGGGTGCCCGACCCCGTCACCGACTTCGCCGGCTACCTGCCGTACGTGGTGCTGGCCGAGGTGCTGACCGACGGGGACGCGTCCCGGCTGGTCGAGCGCCTGGTGCTGACGGACCGCACGGTGACCAGCATCGGTGGCTACCTCGGCTTCATGGGCGAGGCCTACGAGGTGCGCGATCCCACGGCGCTGGTGCTCCAGGCCCACCTGCCGCCGGGCGGGGACGTCGACAAGGTGCTCCGGACGATCGACGAGGAGCTGGAGCGGCTGGCCACCGACGGGCTGGCCGACGGCGAGCTGGCCCGGACCCAGGCCCGGATGGCCACGCACCTGCTGGGCGACGCCGACGCGGTGATCGGCCGGGCGCTGCGGCTCGCCGTCCTCGAGCAGCAGCGGGGCGCCCCGGAGCTCTTCAACGACCTGCCCCGGCTGGTCGGCGAGGTGACCGCGGAGCAGATCGGCGCCGCGGCCGCCACGCTGCGGCCGCAGCGGCGGGCGGCGGTCGAGGTCGTCCCGGGGAGTGCCGGATGAGGACGCTGCCGGCCCTCGGGCCCACCCGCAAGCTGAAGCTGCCCACCGAGGCCGAGCGGACGCTGCCCAACGGGCTGACCGTGATCGCGATTCGCCGGCCGGCGGTGCCGCTGGTCGAGGTGCGGCTGCGGGTGCCCTTCGCGCGGGCGCCACTCGGGCGGGCGACCCTGCTGTCCCAGGCTCTGCTCTCCGGCACCGCGGCGAGGTCGGGGGTCCAGCTCGCCGCCGAATTGCAGGCGGTCGGCGGCGCGCTCTCCGCCGGCGCCGACCCGGACCGGCTGATGATCTCGGGCAACGGGCTCGTCACCGGGCTGGACCGGATCCTGGAGCTGCTGGCCGAGGTGGTCGGCGGCGCGACGTACCCGGCCGAGGAGGTCACCACCGAGCGGGAGCGGCTCGCCGACCGGATCCAGGTGGCGCGCAGCCAGCCGGCGCACCTGGCGCGCGAGGCACTGCTGCGCCGGGTGTACGGCACGCACCCGTACGCCGTGCAGACGCCCGACGTCGAGGCGGTGCGGCGGGTCCGGCCGGGGCAGCTGCGCGCCCTGCACGCCGACCGGCTGCACCCTGCCGGCGCCACGCTGGTGCTGGTCGGCGACGTGCGGCCGGCGCAGGCGCTGGACGCGGCGGAGCGCGCGCTCGGCGGCTGGAACGGCGGGGGCAAGCAGGGCGACCTGCCGCCGACGCCGCCGCTGCGGCCCAGCCCGCTGCTGCTGGTCGACCGTCCCGGCTCGGTGCAGTCGTCGCTGCGCCTGGCGCTGCCGGCCGTGCCCCGCACCCACCCCGACCACGCCGCGTTGCAACTGGCCAACCTGGTCTTCGGCGGGTATTTCTCGTCCCGCTGGGTGGAGAACATCCGGGAGGACAAGGGCTACACCTACGGGCCGCACTCGCTGGTGGAGCACTCGGTCGCCGGTTCCGCGCTGGTGGCGGCGGCGGAGGTGGCCACGGAGGTCACCGCGCCGGCGATGGTGGAGACGATGTACGAGCTGGGCCGGCTGGCCAGCCTCCCGCCCGCGGCGGAGGAGCTGGAACAGGCCCGGCGGTACGCCCTGGGGACCCTGCAGCTCGGCATGTCGACGCAGGCCGGCCTCGCGGGGCTGGCCAGCACCTACGCCGCGGTCGGCCTGCGACTGGCCTTCCTCGCCGAGCACGCCGCCCGGCTGACCAGCGCCACCCGCGACGAGGTGGCCGCGGCGGCGGCGGCGTACCTGGCGCCGGCGAAGGCGGTCACGGTGGTGCTGGGCGACGCGGAGCGGGTGGCCGGGTCGCTCGCGGCGCTGGGCCCCGTGGAGCGCACCGCGGCGCCCGCCCCGTGACCGACCCACGGTCGTACGCAACGCCGCCGCTCGCCCGGTACGCCGTGGACCGGGCGGCGCACCGGCGGACGGACGCCGAGTGGCTGGCGCGCGCCTGGGACACCGCGGAGGTGCTCGTGGTGGACGTCGCCGCCGGCGGGCAGGCGCTGGTTCGCGAGCCCGGCAACGGTGCCGGGACGGCCGCCCTGGTGCTGCTGCCTTCGGCGCAGTGCCCCCCGGTCGCGGCGGAGCGGCGGCTCTTCCTCGGGGAGGCGGCGGACGGGTCGGCCCTGTTCGCCGTGGACGCCCCCCTGCCGGCGTTGCCCGGGACCCGGGCCGCCAACCTGCGCGACGTGGGCCACCTGCTCGCCGACCGGGACGCCGGCCTGCTCACCACCGCGGTCGCCCTGGCCGGTTGGCACGCCGGGCACGGGTTCTCGTCGGTCACCGGCGCGCCGACCGATCCTGTGCAGGGCGGCTGGGCGCGGGTGGATCCCGCGGGCGCCCAGGTGTGGCCGCGGACGGACCCGGCCATCATCGTGCTCGTGCACGACGGCGTCGCCGGCCCGGCGGGGCGCTGCCTGCTCGGCCGCAACGCCGGCTGGGGCGGCCGGCCGGGGGCGCGCCGGTTCTCCTGCCTGGCGGGCTTCGTGGAGCCGGGGGAGTCGGCGGAGGCCGCCGTCGCGCGCGAGGTGCGCGAGGAGGTCGGTGTCGCGCTCGCGGACATCGCGTACGTGGGCAGCCAGGCGTGGCCGTTCCCGGGGTCACTGATGCTGGGCTTCGAGGCGTACGCCGACCCGCTCTCGCCGGTACGGGTCGACGAGGAGGAGATCGTCGAGGCGCGCTGGTTCACGCGGCGGGAGATCGGCGCTGTGTACGCCGACGAGCGGGTGGACCTCGGGGACGGCGACGCGCTGCTGTTGCCGATGAATGTGTCGATCGCCTCGTACCTGATCGCCCGCTGGTGGCGCGGCGACTGACCGCGCTCAGCGCAGCGGCCCGGTGGCCTCCAGCCGGAGCACCTTGACCCGCTGCCGGCCGGCGCGCACCGGCCCGACGGAGGCGAGGGCGCGGGCCAGGTGCAGGGCGGCGTCCCGGTCGGTGGCGCACACCGTCTGCCGGCGGGCCTCCGGGGCGACCCGCTCGTCGCGGAGCGGGCCGTCGCCGTCCCACGCGGCGACGATGTCGTCGGGCGCGACGGCGCGCACCTCGGTGCGCACCACGAGGTACCGCATGGGAACTCCCTGAGGGTGGCGGAGCGCCAACCGTGGAACTTCCACCGGCGCCTGTCCCATGCTTGCCCACCGGCGCGGGGTTGGGCAACGGACAGATGA
>DASQDS010000381.1:0-14130 GCA_035634075.1 Pilimelia sp.
GGCCCGCAACGAGCCGCCGTTGGCCGATGTCGTGGTGCTGCACCCGCGCCGGCCGGAGCCGGCCGATGGGTTCGAGGAACCGGGCGGGGGGGCCGCCGGGCTGCCGGACCCGGCCGGTCGGCCCGACGCGTCGGGCCCCGGTCCGGCCGCGTTGACCCTGGTGCGCGGGGCGCTGTCGGACGCGCCGGAGGCCGGCCCCGACTCCCCGGCGGGCGGTGCCCCCGCAGGTCGGAGCACCACAGTCGGCCGGAGCACCACAGTCGGCTGGGGCACCACGGTCGGCGGCGCGGCGACGGTGGCCGACGTCGTCGCGGCCTGCGCACCGCGGCTGGGCGGCGCCGAGCGGCATACGCTCGCCACGGCGATCGAGCTCGGCTCCCCGGTGCGGATCGAGTACACCAGCGCGTCCGGCGTCGGCTCGACCCGGGTGATCGAACCACTCGAGCTGTCCGGTCACCTCGTGATCGCCTGGTGCCACCTGCGCGACGAGGAACGGGCGTTCGCCCTCGACCGCATCCGGGCGGTGGACGCCACCTGAGGTGCGGCGCCGCGCGGCCGGTCAGGACATGTGCGGGTACGTGTGGTCGGTCGCCGGGGCGAAGGTCTCCTTCAGCGTGCGGGGCGACGTCCAGCGCAGCAGGTTGTGCCAGGAGCCGGCCTTGTCGTTTGTGCCGCTCGCCCGCGAACCGCCGAACGGCTGCTGGCCGACCACGGCACCGGTCGGCTTGTCGTTGACGTAGAAGTTGCCCGCCGTGTAGCGCAGGGCCGCCGAGGCTTCGGCGACGGCGCCGCGGTCGGCGGCGAAGACGGCCCCGGTCAGCGCGTACGGGGCGGTGCGGTCGACCAGTCCCAGCACTTCCGGCCAGCGGGCGTCGTCGTAGACGTACACGGCGAGGATCGGCCCGAAGTACTCGGTGGTGAACACATCGTGCCCGGCGTCCGCGCACTCGACCAGCGTCGGGCGGACGAACCAGCCGTCCGTGTCGTCCGCCGTGCCGCCCGCCAGCACCGTGCAGGAGCCGGCGTTCTTGATCATGTCGAGGGCCGCCGCGTGCCGGGCGAACGCCCGCCCGTCGATCACCGCGCCGCCGAAGTGGCGCAGGTCGCTGACGTCGCCATACGACAGGCCGTCAGCGGTCGCGGCCAGCCGGTCCCGCAGCCCGCCGGCCCACAGCGACCGCGGCACGTACGCCCGGGAGGCGGCGGAGCACTTCTGGCCCTGATACTCGTACGCGCCGCGGATCAACGCCGTGTGCAGCGCGTCGGCGTCGGCACTGGGGTGGGCGAGCACGAAATCCTTCCCGCCCGTCTCCCCCACCAGCCGGGGGTACGACCGGTACGTGTCGATGCGCTCGCCGACCACCTGCCAGAGGTGCCGGAAGACCCGCGTGGAGCCGGTGAAGTGGATACCGGCCAGGTCAGGGTCGGCCAACGCGACCTCGGACACCGCCTGCCCGTCCCCCGTCACCATGTTGATCACGCCGGGCGGCAGGCCGGCGGCCTCGAAGAGCCGCATCGTGAAGTGGGCGGCGAACTGCTGCGTCGGGGCCGGCTTCCAGACCACCGTGTTGCCCATGAGCGCCGGCGCGGCCGGCAGGTTCGCCGCGATCGCGGTGAAGTTGAACGGCGTGATCGCGTAGACGAAGCCTTCGAGCGGCCGGTGGTCGAACTGGTTCCACGTCCCGGGCCCGGACAGCGGCTGCTCCGCCAGCAGCTTGGCGCCGAACGCGACGTTGAAGCGAAGGAAGTCGATCAGCTCGCACGCCGCGTCGATTTCTGCCTGATAGACCGTCTTCGACTGGCCGAGCATCGTCGCGGCATTGACCGTGTCGCGCCACGGACCGGCCAAAAGGTCAGCTACCCGCAGAAACACAGCAGACCGGTCCGAATAGGACAAATTGCGCCACATCGGGGCGGCTTTCTTGGCGGCCGTCACCGCCGCGTCAGCATCCGCGTTGGTTGCGTTGTGGGTGACCCCCAGGACGTGCCGACGCCTGTGCGGCTGGACGACATCGATCGTCGTTCCGCTGCCCATGCGCTGCCGCCCACCGATCGCCATCGGCAGCTCCAGCCGCTCACCGGCGAGCTCACCCAGCCGGCGCAGCAGACTCTCCCGTTCCGCGCTACCCGGCCCGTACCCTCGGACCGGCTCGTTGATCGGCTCCGGCACGGCGAAGATGGCGTCCATCCCGAACTCCTCGGCGATCTCGGCAGCGCTGGCGAGGTCGAACCCTGGTCCCATCCTCCCACGGTCATCTGCACACCACGAGATTCCCGGCGGCCGGCCGCGCCGCCGGCCGGGCGCACAGTCCTGTCCGATCCCACGCGCCCGTCCGGAACCGGGTTGCCGGACCGCACGGGCAGCGCGCGTAACCTGAGAGACCGGTGCCCGGCCCAGCTCAGCGGCCACCGCACCGTCAAGGGGAGACGATGACGAACGACTCCGGCATCACCGCCACCTCCATTCCGTCCCGGGCGCCCGAGCCCGCCGGCCCGCCGCCGGTGGAGTCCCTCGGCGACCCGGGCGGCGCCCGCCCGGTCGTCGGTGCCCAGCCGCGCCGACGGGGCAGGCCGGCGCAGGCAGAGCTACCGGAGGAGGACCCGGCGGAGGTTGAGGAGGAGGCGGCGCCCGTCACCCCGGCTGCCCCCGCCGAGCCGGACGACAGGGCCGACAAGGCCGAGTGGCTGGAGCACGCGGCCCCCGCCGGCTCCGGGGCCCCGCCGGGCGCCCACCGGCAGACCGACGCCGGGTCGCTGCCCGGCGCGGGCGCCCTGGCCGCCCTCGCGCTGATCTGGCTGGCCGCGATGCTGAAGTCCGCGCACGCCGCCGTGTCGTCCGACCTGGACGCACTGATGATCGCCGGGGCGGCGTACTCGCTGCCGGGCGCCGTCTCAGCGACCCTGGTGGCCGGCGCCGCCATGGGCCTGCTCGCCGCCCGGCTCCTGGCCGGCCGCCACGGCGAGGGCTCGGCGGTCCGCTTCGGTGCCGCCCTGGGCGCCGGCCTGCTGACCGGCGCCACAGCCGGTGGCACGTTCGTGGCCGGCCCCGGCTCGGGATCGGCCCGGATGATCCTGGCGGGCACGATCGCCGCCGCCGGCACGATCGGCGGGGCGGCCGCCGGCGTCCGGGCGCGGCGCGTCGTGGGGGCCGCCGTCGCCGCCGCACTGGCGGTCTTCGCCGTCGGTTTCGTGCTCAGCCTCTTCCACGACCCGCTGCTGAGCCTGTACGGGGCCGGCGACGACCCGGCCTCCCGGGAGAGCGCGCTGGGCTGGTACGCCGCGACGACGTCGGTGTCGAGCGGGCTGGCCGCCGGGCTCACGGCGTACCGCTATCTCGGCGGCGCCCGGCGCGCGCCCGGCCTGCGCTGGCCGGCCTACCTCGCTGCCGGCGCCGGGCCCGGCCTGCTGCTGCTGGTCACCGAGCTGATCATCCGGACGGGCGGCGCCCAGCTGCTGGACCTGATCCGGGCCATCAGCGAGGACGACCGGTCCGGTCAGAGCTGGCTCGACGGCTCCCGGATCGTGCGGGCGCTCGTCGTGCTGTTCCTCGGTGCGATCATCGCGATGGTGGCCTTCGGCCGCACCCTGGAGCCGGCCGCCGACGACGCCGCCGAGCGCAGCGACTACGACGGGCCGGTCCACGCCGGCACCGACCCGGCGCGACCCGGCAGCGGGTAGCCGGCACCGGTCGCTAGGGCGGCCGAGCGGCGTGGGGCACGCCGGCGGGGTGCTCGGTCGCGGCCATGCCGGCGTGCGTGACGGGCGGGTTCGGTCCACCCGCGCGGACGTGCGGACAGCCCGCCGCCCTCAGGGCGCTCCCACCAGACCGTCGAGCTCCGACACGTCATACCACTCCAGCTCGTGGTCCTCCGTGCCGTCCACCGTGAACTGGGCGTCCGGGTCACCGGCCAGCGCCTGGTCGATCACCTCGACCGCGGCGGACACGTCCGCCCGCGCGTCCCCACCGTCGAGGTGGATGGCGGCGACCGCGGACAGCGGTACCGGCGCCGTGACCAGAACGACGCTGGAGCCGAGCTCGGGGTCGTCCCGGCGGACCGCGGACATCGGCAGGTCGGCCGCGACCACCACCCGGCGCCGGGGGGCGCCCGGGTCGGCCCGGAGCAGCCGCAGCGCGCCCTGGGCGGCGCGGGTGAAGGCGACGTACTCGAGCTCCTCGTCGTCGCCCTCCGCGTACCACTCCCGCAGCGCCGGCGTGACCGCGTGCGCGGCCACCGGCGCCGGCCCGAGCTCGCCGCCCGCCCGGAGGCTGGCCAGGAGGTGCACCGTCGCGGGCACGTACACCCGGATGAGCTGATCGTTCACCGTGCGGTCTCCCGGAGCGCGACGTCGCGGCCGGCCGGCCGCGTGCGGCGCGTGCCGCGCCGCACCCGTTAGTACACCGGCCCGGGCCGTGGCGGAAGCGCATCTCGACAGGTGTGTCCGTTCAGCAACATCAGCAGTCACACGCCGGGGTGTGCTCGGGCGTCGGCAGCGGGTCCGCGGGGCGGCTGACCAGCCCGTCCCGCGTGCGGACCGGCTGACCCTCCCGAATCCAGTACTCCACCCCGCCGATCATCTCCTTGACCCGGTAGCCGAGCCGCGCCAGCGCCAGCGCCGACTTCGTGGCGCCGTCACAACCGGGGCCCCAGCAGTAGGTCACCACCGGCGTGGCCGGGTCCAGGAGCGCGCCGGCGCGGTGCGGGATGTCGGCGCGCGGCAGGTGCACGGCGCCCGAGATGTGGCCGTGCGCCCACGCGTCCGCGCCGCGCGTGTCGACCAGGATGAAGCCGGGGTCACCGCCGGCCAGGGCGGCCCGCACGTCCGAGACGTCGGTCTGCACAGCCAGGCGCGCGGCGAAGTAGGCGGCGGCCTGGTCGGGGGAGGCCGGCGGGACCGCCAGCACCGGGTTCGCGGTGGTCATTGTCATGCGCAGACGGTACGGCGAGCGGGGCGCCCGCGGCACCGGCTGGCAACGGCCCGGGCCTGGAATGACCGTCGATGCGGCGGTAGATTGCTCGGATGACCGAAGATTCCCCGGCCGCTTTGGATCAGACCGACTGGCGCATCCTGGCGGAGCTCCAGCGGACGGGCCGGGCCAGCTACGCCGACCTCGCCAAGGCGGTGGCGATGTCCCCGAGCGCCGTGGCCGAACGGGTGCGCCGGCTGGAAGAGTCCGGCGTCATCGCGGGCTACCAGGCTGTCGTCTCCCCGGAGCGGGTCGGGCTCGGCATCCTCGCGTTCGTCCGGCTGCGCTACCCGCACGGCAACTACCGACCGTTCCACTCCCTCCTGGACACGACGCCGGAGATCATCGAGGCGCACCACGTCACCGGGGAGGACTGCTTCGTGCTCAAGGTGGTCGCCCGCTCGATGCGGCACCTCGAGGAGGTCACCGGCCGGATCGCCGGGCTGGGGCCGGTGACCACGAGCGTGGTCTACTCCAGCCCGCTGGCGCGGCGCGAGCTGGCGGTCGGGGCGCTGGGCGTTTCGGGGGCTTCGGGCGGGCCGGCGAGAGGCGGTCGAGGGCGTACGGTGGCAAACTGAAGCGACCGCACGAGTCGAGGAGCGCGCTGAAGGTGGAACCCCGGTTCCTGCTGCTGGCCGACGTGGCCACGGAGCTCAACGTGTCCGACTCGCAGGTGTACCACATGGTCCGCAGCGGCGAGTTGCCCGCGATCAAGATCGGTGGCCGGGGTCAGTGGCGCGTCGAACGGGCGCGCCTGGAGGAGTACATCCAGCGCAAGTACGCGGAAACGGCCGACTGGGTACGCGACAACCCGCTCGTGGAGCGCGACCCGGACGGGTAACGAGAGCTTGGGCAGTTGTGGTCCCGTCGGCGGGCTCAACGGGCGTCGCCACACGCCGGAGTTGTTCGGGTCATCGTCTCGCCGAGTCCGACCGGTTGCGTCGTCGTCCATGCGCGGCCAGGCAGTGCGGGCTATATCACCCCGCCCGCCGCGGCGGGCTGGCCGCTTTGCCGGGTTTATTGGGTTTGTCGGGGCGGTGGCAGCGAGTGCGGCCCGATTCTTCGGCCGCTGCCAACGGTTCGCCCATGGGAGCGCTGCATGGCGCCGGCTTTGCGCAGTGCGCCCACGTTGGGGCGCCCGAAGTGCTTGATCCCCAGGTTGGGCGTTGACCCGCGCCCATCGGTGGCCTACTAATTGAGCTGTCGAAGGAAAACGTAAGTAAACACAAGATCAAGTCCGAGAGCGAGGTGAGGCCGTGACCTCCGCGCTGGTCGGTCGGCCCCGGGTCGGCCGCTCGTTTCCGCCCATCAGGTTGCGTCCAGCGCCCCCTGTCGACCCGCCCTTCGACGACGACGCCGCGCCGCGCACCTGGGCGGACCCTCGGGCGGAGCAACTGCTGCTGGAGTGGTCGCCGCGCGCGGCGGGCCCGGCGGCCGCCAGTCGGCGGGCGACGGACGGAGGTGCGTCGAGCGGCGGCTCAACCGGCACCGGCACGCCGCCTGAGTCGAGGGTCGCCGCGCGCCGGTTCGCGGGGGCCTGCCTGGAAATCCTCAACGGCTACCGGCCGGCCGCGCATCTTCGGCCGCTCACCATGGCCGCCGACGCAGCCGGTGTCCTCGAACAGCTCGGCCTCGCCCGCGAGCGCGTCCGCGTACTGCGCGAGTCGGCGGGGCGCTCCGCGCCGCGCACCCAGACCGGCACAGCACCGCGCACCCAGACCGGTGCCATCCCGCGCGGCCAGGCCCGCGCCATCCCCGGCGCCACCTCGCGGGTTGCCGTGGGCACCGGTGCGGTGGCGGGGTGGCGTCCGGCCGCGCCGCAGGTTGAGGCACAGCCGGCGGGCGGCGGTGGCCCCCGCCGGGCGGGCGCGGGCCCTGGGCCGGTGCGGCTGCTGCGGCTACGGGTCTGCGAACCGCGGTCCGGCGTGGCGGAGGCGGCGGCCGTGTTGAGCTGCTCCGGGCGGGCGTGGGCGCTAGCCTTCCGGCTGGAACACCGCCGCGGTCACTGGCTGTGCACGACGGCTGTGGTGGTGTGAGGAGCTTGGGGCCGCGCTTCAAGACGGCGCCGGTAGGCGCTGCGGAGACAAGGGGAGGACGAACGAAATGATCGCGCGCGTGTGGAAGGGCTGGACCCGCCCGGAGGAAGCCGACCGGTACGACCGGCACTACCGGTCCGAGGTGCTCTCCACCCTGCGGCAGGTCGCCGGCTTCCGGGGCGCCCGCCTGCTCCGCCGCGCGGCGGACACCGAGATCGAGTTCGTCTCGGTCACCTTCTTCGACGACCTTGATGCGGTGCGCGCGTTCGCCGGCGAGGACTACGAGACGGCGGTGGTGACGGGTGTGGCCCGCCAGGCGCTGGTCCGATACGAGGAGCGGGTGCTGCACTACGACGTGGCGTTCGACGCCTGAGTGTGGGCCGCCGACGGCGAGCCGGGTGGCCGACGAGGTGACGGTGGCGCCTGCCGTGGCGGCGGGGAAGCCGCACGGCAGGCGCCACCGCACCGTCGTCCGTCAGGCGCCGCCGCCGGGAGCGCCGTGGCAGCGCTTGTACTTCTTGCCCGACCCGCAGTAGCACGGGGCGTTGCGGGACGGGCCGGCGCTCGCCGCGTCCTGCGCCGCCGGGGCGGGACGGCGGCGGGAGGCGTCGTTGGCCGGTGGGGCCGCACCGTCGCCCCCGCCGATGCCCAACGCCGGCGCGGACTGCACCATCACGCCACCCGCACCGGCCTCGCCGTCGATGGTCGGCGCCGAGTACTGCAGCGCGCGGGGCTGCTGCCGGGATCCTCCCAGGCCCTTGGCGTGGATCTCCACCGGGGCGTCGGCGACGGGCAGCGGCATCCCGCCCGGGACGGCGGCCTGCGCCGGGCCCTCCTCGACCTGGACCTCCAGGTTGAACAGGAAGCCGACCGACTCCTCCTTGATGCCCTCCATCATCTGGGCGAACATCTCGAAGCCCTCGCGCTGGTACTCCACCACGGGGTCGCGCTGGGCGTACGCCCGCAGGCCCACCCCCTCCTGGAGGTAGTCCATCTCGTACAGGTGCTCGCGCCACTTGCGGTCGATCACCGCGAGCAGCACCTGGCGCTCCAGCTCGCGCAGCGCCTCCGCGCCGAGCTCCTCCTCGCGCCGGTCGTACGCGGCGTGCGCGTCCTCCTTCAGCTGCGCCGCCAGGAACTCGGCGTCGATGGAGTTGCGCTCGCCGCCGGCCTCCTCGACCAGGTCCTCGATCGTGACGCCGACCGGGTAGACCTGCTTGAGGCTGGTCCAGAGCTGCTCGAGGTCCCAGTCCTCGGCGTAGCCCTCGCCGGTCGCCCCGGTGACGTACGCGTCGACCAGGTCGTCGATCATGTGACGGACCTGGTCGTGCAGGTCCTCGCCGTCGAGCACCCGCTTGCGCTCGGCGTAGATCACCTGGCGCTGCCTGTTGAGCACCTCGTCGTACTTGAGGACGTTCCTGCGGATCTCCGCGTTCTGCGCCTCGATCTGGGTCTGCGCGCTCTTGATCTGGCGGGTGACCATCTTCGACTCGATGGGCACGTCCTCCGGGATGTTGAAGCGCTCCATGACGGCCTCGACAGCCCCGGCGCGGAAGCGACGCATCAGCTCGTCCTGCAGGGACAGGTAGAACCGCGACTCACCCGGGTCGCCCTGCCGGCCGGACCGGCCCCGGAGCTGGTTGTCGATCCGGCGGGAGTCGTGCCGCTCCGTGCCCAGCACGTAAAGTCCACCCGCGGCGGTGACCTCGTCGGCCTCGGCCCGGCAGGCGTCCTTCCAGGTGGGCAGGATCTCCTCGTAGGCCTTGTCGTACTCGTCCGTCTGCTCCACCGGGTCCAGGCCCCGCTGCCGCAGCTCGGCGGCGGCCAGGTACTCCGGGTTGCCGCCGAGCAGGATGTCCGTGCCGCGGCCCGCCATGTTCGTCGCCACGGTGACCGCGCCCTTGCGGCCGGCCTGCGCGATGATCTCGGCTTCCTTGGCGTGGAACTTGGCGTTCAGCACCGCGTGGGGGATGCCCCGCCGGCGCAGCAGCTGGGAGAGGACCTCGGACTTCTCCACGGACACCGTGCCGACGAGCACCGGCTGGCCCGCCTCGTGCCGCTCGGCGATGTCCTCGACGACCGCGTGGTACTTCGCCTTCTCCGTCTTGTAGATGACGTCGGGGCGGTCCATCCGGATCATGTCCCGGTGGGTCGGGATGGACACGACGCCGACGCTGTAGACCTTGTTGAACTCGGCCGCCTCGGTCTGCGCCGTACCGGTCATGCCGGAGAGCTTGCCGTACAGCCGGAAGTAGTTCTGCAGGGTGACCGTCGCAAGCGTCTGGTTCTCCTGCTTGATGTCGACCTTCTCCTTGGCCTCGATGGCCTGGTGCATGCCCTCGTTGTAGCGGCGGCCGTGCAGGATGCGGCCGGTGAACTCGTCCACGATCAGGACCTCGCCGTCGTTGACGATGTAGTCCTTGTCGCGCCGGTAGAGCTCCTTGGCCTTGATCGCGTTGTTCAGGTAGCCGACCAGCGGGGTGTTCACCGACTCGTACAGGTTGTCGATGCCCAGCCTGTCCTCCACCCGGGTCACGCCGCGCTCGGTCACCGCGATCGTGCGCTTGGCCTCGTCGACCTCGTAGTCGCCCTCGCCGTCCTTGCCCCGCTCAAGCCTGGCGACGACGGCCGCGAACTCGCCGTACCAGCGGGCCGAGTGCTCCGCCGGGCCCGAGATGATCAACGGCGTCCGGGCCTCGTCGATCAGGATCGAGTCGACCTCGTCGACGATCGCGAAGTTGTGACCTCGCTGCACCCGCTCGTCCCGCGACAGCGCCATGTTGTCGCGCAGGTAGTCGAAGCCGAACTCGTTGTTCGTGCCGTAGGTGATGTCGCACTCGTACGCGGCGCGGTGCTCGGCCGACGGGCGGTTGGGCAGGATCACGCCCACCGAGAGGCCGAGGAACTCGTGCACCCGGCCCATCCACTCGGCGTCGCGCTGCGCCAGGTAGTCGTTCACGGTGATCACGTGCACGCCGCCGCCGGACAGGGCGTTGAGGTAGGCGGGCAGGACGCAGGTCAGGGTCTTGCCCTCACCGGTACGCATCTCGGCGATGTTGCCGAAGTGCAGCGCCGCGCCGCCCATCACCTGGACGTCGTAGTGTCGTTGCCCGAGCACGCGGGAAGCCGCCTCCCGCGCGGTGGCGAAGGCCTCCGGCAGCAGGTCGTCGAGCGACTCGCCATCGGCGTACCGCTCGCGGTAGTGGTCTGTCAGCTCCCTCAGCTCGGCGTCGGTGAGATCGGTGTAGTTGTCCTCGATCGAGTTGACGGCCACCGCGATCGCCTTGAGCCGGCGAACCATGCGGCCCTCGCCAGCACGAAGGATCTTTTCCAGAATCGACACGGGTCAGCACTCCCCTAAACAGTCTGCCGAACCATCGTAGGCGGAGGTTCGGGGTTACCGTCGACCGCGCCCTGTCTGTTCGCCGCGAAATGGGCAAGCCGCCGCCGTTGTCCGCTGCAGCTGAAGCGCGCCAGGCCGCCTAATCGGTTGGCCCGACCTCGCCGGCTCGGGCAGGATGGCGGCGTGGAGCCGGTGGAGATACGGGAGTTTGGCCTGCTGCTGCGGCCGTGGCGGCCGGCGGACGCCGACGCCGTGCACCGCGCCTGCCAGGATCCGTTGATCCAGCGGTGGACGGGCGTGCCGTCACCCTACCTTCGCGACCACGCCGAGGGGTTCGTGGGGGAAATTTCGCCGCGGGCGTGGGCGGCGGGCACCGGCGCGCCGTTCGGCGTGTTCGACGCCGGCACCGGTGCGCTGGTCGGCTCCTGTGGGCTGATCACGATCACGCCGCAGCTCCGGTCCGCCGAGATCGGGTACTGGACCGCCCCGTGGGCGCGCGGCCGCGGGGTCGCCACGGCGGCGACCCGGGCGGTGGGCCGCTGGGCGTTCGACGCCCTCGGCCTGCGCCGCCTGACCTGGCAGGCCGAGGTCGGCAACCACGCCTCCCGGCTGGTCGCGCTCCGCGCGGGCTTCCAGGTCACCGGCACGCTGCCGCTCGCCCAGCCGCTCCCGGGCGGCCTGCCGGACGGCTGGATCGGCGCGCTGCTGCCGGACGACCTGGCCGGCGAGCCACCCGCGGTCCCGGCCCTGACCCGCCTGCGGGCGGCCGTCTTCAGCGGCCCCCAGCCCACGCTGGCGGCCCGCACCGGCACCGGCGAGGGGATCACCCTGCGCCCGATGACCGCGGGGGACCACGACGCCATCATCGCCGCCTGCCGGGACGCGGAGTCGCTGCGGTGGACCACCGTCCCGGACCCGTACGGCCCCGGGGACGCCGAGTTCTTCGTCGGCGGGTACGGGCCGCGGCGCTGGGCGGGCGGCCACGGGGCGGTGTTCGCGATCGCGGACCCGGCCGGGGCGTACGCCGGCTCGATGGAGCTGCGGCTGTCCGACGGCGACCCGGCGGTGGCCGACGTCGGTTACCTCGTCGCGCCCGGCGCCCGCGGCCGGGGCTACGCGCCGGCCGCGCTGCGGGCGCTGTGCGGGTGGGCCGTCGGCGCGCTGCGCCTGGAGCGGATCGAGTGGAAGGCGTACGTCGGCAACGACGCCTCCCGGCGGGCGGCGGAGAAGGCGGGTTTCACGATGGAGGGCCTGCTCCGCTCCGGCTTGGCGCACCGCGGCGGGGAGCGGCGGGACGCCTGGCTGGGTTCCGTGCTCGCCGACGACGTCAAGGCCGTCGACGCGGCATGACCGGCGGCGTCGGCAGTGCCGTGGACCTGGCCGGCTCGCCCGGGCAGATCGTCGAGGCCGGCGGGGTGCGGCTGCGGCCGTTCGCGGAGTCGGACGCGGACGCCATCGCGCGGGCCTGCGCCGACCCGCTGACGCAGCGGTTCATCCCGAGCCTGCCCGACCCGTACACCCGGCTGGATGCCCTGTGGTGGATCCGCGAGGGCGCGCCCGCGGCGTGGGCGGCCGGGGGCGCCTCGTACGCGATCGCCGACCCGGCCACCGACCGGCTCCTCGGCGCCGCCGGGCTGGGCCGGGTGGTGCCCGAGCGCGCCCAGGCCGAGGTCGGGTACTGGGTGGCGCCGTGGGCGGGCGGCCGAGGGCTCGCGACCGGCGCGACCCGGACGCTGGCCACCTGGGGGTTCGCGCGTGGGTTCGGCCGGTTGGAGCTGCTGACCGACTGGGAGAACGTGCCCAGCCAGCGCGTCGCCATGGCCGCCGGCTTCGGGCGCGAGGGCGTCCGGCGCAGTGCGGGCATCGGGCGCGGGGGCCGCCGGCACGACCTGGTGGCGTGGGCGCGCCTCGCCGGTGAGCCGGCCGGCCCCGTCCCCCGACTGCTGCCCGACCTGCCGGGCGGCGTCCTGCACGACGGCGTGGTGACGCTGCGCCCGTTCGGCCCCGCCGACGTGGACGTGCTGCACCACCTGCACGGGTTGCCCGAGGTCGTGGCCACCAGCGTGCCGCCGGTGGCGCCGGACCGGGCCGAGATCACGCTGCGGTGCGCGCGGTCGGCCGCCCGCTGGCTGGCCGGGGAACGCGCCGACCTGTTGATCACGGACGCGGCGACCGGCGCGGCAGCCGGCGAGATCGGGCTCTACTACTCCGAGCCGGCCACCGCCCAGGCCATGATCGGGTACAGCCTGCTGCCGGCGTGGCGGGGACGCGGCTACGCCGCCCGGGCCGCGCTGCTCGTCGCCCGGTGGGCGTTCCGGCACGCCGGAGTGGCCCGGGTGATCGCGGGCACGATGCCGACGAACAGGGCCTCCCAGCGGGTGCTGGGGCGGGCCGGCTTCCACCGGGAGGGCTACCTGCGCGGCCGGCTCCCGCGCCACGGTGGCCGGCAGGACGACGTGCTCTACGCCGCCCTGCCGGAGGATCTCCCGCCGGCCCAGTGACCTCTCGGTCGGGCTACAACCCGAGGGAGAGCAGGCCGTAGTCGTAGGCGCGGCGGCGGTAGACCACGCTCGGCCGGCCCGTGTCCTTGTCCATGAACAGGTAGAAGTCGTGCCCGATGAGCTCCATCTGGAAGAGCGCGTCGTCAACGGTCATCGGCTCGCCGGAGTGCTCCTTCTCCCGGACGAGGTGCCACGGCTGGTCGTCGTGCTCGGCCGCGGCGGCGGCGACGTGGCCATGGCCGTCGGCGCCCGCTGCGGTGGCGCCGGTGAGCGCGGTGGCGTCGGTGGGCTCCGCGGTGACGGCGGGCTCGGTGAGGATCAGCCCGGGGCCGAAGTTCGCCGGCGGCAGGCCGGCGGTCGCCTCGGCGACGGACACGGGCGCGTGCCGCCCGCGGTGCACCCGGCGCCGGTCGGCGGCGCGGCGGAAGCGCGTGTCCAGCTTCGCGATGGCCGCATCCAGGGCGCTGTAGAAGTCGCGCGCGCAGGCCTCCGCCCGAACCACAGGCCCCCGCGACACGCAAGTGATCTCGATGCGCTGGCAGTGATCGGACTGGCGCGGATTTTTCTCGTGGAAGAGCTCGACGTCGACGCGAATGAGCTTGTGGTCGTAGCGTTCGATCTTGTGTAGCTTCTCGCCGACATGCACCCGGTAGTGATCGGGCACCTCGACGTTACGACCCTTGACGACGATGTCCACTAGACCCCCCACGTTTTCCGTGTGGCTACGCCGCCGCTGACGGCGGCTCTGGGCTGATGAGAACTGACTCCAGTGGCTCGGCGGACGAGGCTCGCGGCGCTCGGCCGATGACACTGGCGGCGGCGCCTCCTCTCGTGCCGGCGGCGCCGTCGGCCACCGGCCGCGGGGTGCCGCCTCGTCACGGTTACGGCTCGTCAAACGGGTTACGGCTGGTCAGCAGGGGGGCCTTGATCGGCTCCGCCTCGTACACCTGACGCTAGCCGCTGCGACCGACTGCCGTCACCCCTCGTTTGATAGAAGTCTGCCAGGAAATTCGACCCTACCGGGTGGCGGTCGCGCCGTGTCGATTCCGGGGTGACGCAGCGCGGCGGCAGGCGCCGCACGGTCGCAGCCAGCACCGCCGCGGCGCGCACCGGCACGCCGGCCGCGGCGAGCACGCCGGCGAGACCAGCCAGCGTGTACCCGGTGGTGACGATGTCGTCGAGGAGGACGACCGGCGTTCCACCGGCCGCTCGCCGCAGCGCCGCGAGCCCGCCGCGCCGTCCCGCGAATGCGTGCGCCGCCGCGTGGGCGCGTTGCGCGCCGGT
>DASQDS010000382.1:0-5709 GCA_035634075.1 Pilimelia sp.
CAGGCCCCGCGCCGTGGCGTCCCAGCCCGGCAGGGTGGCCCGCCGGTCGGCGGCGGCGAGCCGGAGCCGGCGCCGCAGACCCGGATCCGTGAACCAGCGGCGCAGCGCCCCGGCGAGCGCGGCCGGGTCACCGGGCGGCACCAGCATCCCCGGGCGGTCGCCGCCGGCCGCGTGCCCCACCGCCTCCGGCACCCCGGCCGCGTCCGTGGCCAGGACGGGAATCCCGCGCGCCAACGCCTCGGTCACCACCATCCCGTACGTCTCCGCGCGCGACGCCAGCACGAACAGATCGGCGGCGGCGTAGGCGGCAGCCAGCGCGTCCCCGGTACGCGGGCCGACGAGCCGCACCCGCTCGCCGAGGCCGGCGGCCCCGATCGCGCGGCGGAGCCGGTCGACGTGGCCCGGTGCGCGTCCCAACCCGCCGACACACACGCAGGTCCACTGGAGATCGACGAGGGTGGCGAGCGCGTCGACCAGCACGTCGTGGCCCTTGCGCGGGGTCACCGACGCCACGCAGAGCAGCGCCGAGGCGCCGTCCGTACCGGGCGCCCGCGCCGCCACGTCCACCCCCGGGGGCACGACGTGCACGCGGGCCGGGGCCAGCCCGTGGTGCGCGATCAAACCGCGGCCGGCCGCCGCGCTGGTGGCGACGACCGCGGCCGCGCTGCGCAGGGTCTCCCGCTCCCGGGCGTCCAGCTCGGCCGCCTCGGCGGGCGCCAGGCCGGTCTCGGCGCCGAGCGGCAGGTGCACCAGGACGACCAGGCGCAGCCGGCGGGATTCCGCGACGACAACGTCCGGGACCGCTGCCGCCACCAGGCCGTCGAGCAGCACCAGGGTGCCGTCGGGCAGCGCGGCGAGCGCGCCGGCCAGGGCAGCGCGGTCGGCCGTACCCGGCCGGGGCCAGTCCCCGCGGGCGGCGACCTCCTGGACGGACCAGCCGGCCGCGGCCAGGCCCTGGCAGGCCCGGCGGTCGTAGGTGTTGCCGCCGCTCGGCGCGGCCGGGTCGTCGACGTCGCCGGGCAGGACGACGTGCACGGTCCGACCCCCGCCGGCCCCCGCGCTCACAGTGCCCGCTCGTAGCTGGCCCACGCGATGTGTGATTCGTGCAGGGTCACCGCGATGCCGGCCAGCGCGCGGGCCCCGTCGCCGAGGGCGCCGGCGTGCACCCGGTCGGCGAGCCGGTCGGCGATCACCCGGGCCAGCGCCTCCGTGGAGGTGTTGATGCCGGCGAATGCGGGGTCCTCGTCCAGATTGCGGTAGTTCAGCTCGCCCAGAACCGCGGCCAGCTCCTGGGCGGCGCGCCCGATGTCCACGACGATGTTGTCGGCGTCGAGCTCGGTGCGGCGGAACGTCGCGTCCACGACGAAGGTCGCGCCGTGCAGCCGCTGAGCTGGGCCGAAGACCTCGCCGCGGAAACTGTGCGCGATCATGATGTGGTCACGGACGGTGATGCTGTACACGGGTTCAGCCTCCAGGCGGGTCGTAGCGGACGCGGTGGCACAACGCCGGCAGGTCGCCGCTGGCCAGCCGGGGGAGCACGGCCGGCAGCTCCGCGAAGCCGCACTCGCCGGTGATCAGCGCGTCGAACACCGGGTCGGCGAGCAGCTCCAGGGCCAGGGCGAGGCGGTCGGCGAAGCTGCGGCGGCCCCGGCGGGCGGGCGAGACGGCGCCGACCTGGCTGCCGCGCACGACCAGGCGACGGGAGTGGAAGAACTCGCCCAGCGGCACGCTGACCGGCTGGTCGCCGTACCAGCTCAGCTCGACCACCGTCGCCTCCGGCGCGAGCAGCTCCAGCGACCGGCTGAGCCCCGCGGCGGTCGCGCTGGCGTGCACCACGAGGTCGCAGTCGCCGGCCGCGTCCGCGGGGAGCGCGAAGTCCACGCCCAGCGCCGCCGCGACGGCCGCCCGGTCGGGCGCCGGGTCGACAAGCTGGACCCGGGCGCCGGGGAACCGGGCGAGGACGGCGGCGACACAGGAACCGACCATGCCGGCACCGACCACCGCGATCCGGTCACCCACCAGCGGTGCGGCGTCCCACAACGCGTTCACCGCGGTCTCCACGGTGCCCGCGAGCACGGCCCGCCCGGCGGGCACCGAGTCGGGTACGGGGGTGACGGCGCCCGCCGGGACGACGTACCGGGTCTGGTGCGGGTAGAGGCAGAAGACGGTCCTGCCGCGCAGGTCGGCGGGGCCGGCCTCGACGACCCCGACGGTGAGGTAGCCGTACTTCACCGGCGCCGGGAAGTCGCCGTCCTGGAACGGCGCGCGCATCGTGGCGTGCTGGTTGGGCGGCACACCGCCGCGGAAGACCAGCGTCTCGGTGCCCCGGCTCACCCCCGAGTAGAGGGTGCGGACCAGCACGTCGTCGGGGCCGGGCGGCGGCACGGTGACCGGTCGGATCTCACCCTGGCCGGGGGAGCGCAGCCAGAAGGCCTGGGCACCGTGCGTCATCGGCATCCTCCTGGGCCGGCGGCCAACCGGCCGGCTGAACGGGCCGATGGGCTGAACCGGCGGCGCTAGCTGAACCGAACGTGCGTAATCCCCGTGTTGACGGTGGGTGCGACAACTCTACGCGGCACGTCGATCGCCCACGCGATTACGGAGGAATGGTGACGGTGAGCGATCGGACCGGGACGGAAACGTCGGTACCAGGACCCACCGTCGGAATGCTCGCTCAGTTCGGCCTGCTCGCGGCGCTCGCCGCCGGGGCCGGGCTCGGCGCGGCCGGGTGGCTTGCCGGGACGGCGTACGCCGTGGTCGGCTGGTCGGCGCTCAGCGCGGGCCTCGGCCGCTCCGGTGCGCGCGGGCTCGGCCCGGCCGACCAGGTGACGTTGGCCCGGGCGGTGCTGGTCGGTGGCGTGGCGGCGCTGGTCGCGGACTCCCTCACCGGCCCGGTGCCGGTGGCCGTCCTGGTCACCCTCGCCGCCGTCGCGTTGGCACTGGACGCCGTCGACGGTCAGGTGGCCCGGCGGACCGGCACGGCGTCGCCGCTCGGCGCGAGGTTCGACATGGAGACCGACGCGTTCCTGCTCCTCGTCCTGAGTGTCTTCGTGGCCCAGTCAGTGGGCGGCTGGGTGGTGGCGATCGGCGTGCTGCGCTACGTCTTCGTGGCCGCCGCCCGGCGGCTGCCGTGGCTCCAGGCTTCGCTGCCGCACCGGTTCTCCCGCAAGGCCGTGGCCGCGCTGCAGGGCATCGTCCTGGTCACGGCGAGCGCCGGCGTCGTACCGGGGCCGGTGGCGACGATGTCGGCGGCGCTCGCGCTCGGCCTGCTCGGCTGGTCGTTCGGCCGCGACGTCGGCTGGCTGTGGCGGGCGCGGCGGGTGCCGGCGGTCGGCCCGCGGCGGCGCGCGCCGCTGCCGGCCGTGACCGTCGCGGGCTGAGCGTCGGGCGGCGCGTTTCCACCACGCAGAGTCCCTTGTGGAGAACGCTGTGCAACGCCATCCTGTGTGGATGCCTGACATCGATGCCAATGAGCGCAGCGTCGCCGTGACCGCGCCGGCGGACGACCGTCCCGGCGCATCCCACCCGACCGGATCCCCCGTCGACGTCGACCGCGCCCTGCTCGGCGGCGCCGCCTATCGCGGCCTCGCCGAGCAGGACCTGTCCGAGCGGGAGGAACGGTTCGAGAGACGCCGGCGGACGATCGGTCTCTTCCTGGCCCCGGCGCTCGCCCTCCTCTTCCTCGCCCTGCCGCTCGACATGCCGGCGCGGCAGCAGACCCTCGCGGGCATCCTGATCGGCGTGATCGTGCTGTGGGTCACCGAGGCGGTGCCGATCCCGGTCGGCGGGCTGCTCGGGGTCGGCGCGGTCGTGCTGATGGGCGTGGCCGAGGCCGCTGACGCGCTGGCGCCGTTCGGCTCCTCCACGGTGTTCACCTTCATCGGCGCGTTCATCCTCGCGCAGGCCATGCTCAAACACGGGCTGGCGGAACGGTTCGCCTTCCGCATGCTCTCCCTGAAAGGCGTCGGCAGCACGGTACCGCGGGTGATCATTGCCTTCGGCGTGATCACCGCGCTGCTGTCGGCGTTCGTCTCCAACACCGCCACCGTCGCGATGCTCCTGCCCACGGCGCTGGGCATCCTGGCGGTCATCGCCAAGCTGATCCAGAGCCGCGGCGACACCGGCCCCGGCTGGGACCCGACCCGGCTGCGGGTGGGCTTCGCGCTGATGCTGATGCTGGCGTACGGGGCCAGCGTCGGCGGCCTCCTCACCCCCGTCGGCACGCCGCCGAACCTGATCGGCCGGGCACTGATCGAGGAGGCGACCGGCGAGCGCATCTCCTTCGCCCAGTGGGTGCTCACCGCGCTGCCGATCTGCCTGTTCATGTTCGTGGCGCTGGCGACGGTCCTGCTGCTGCTCAACAAGCCGGAGATCCGCCGCATCGAGGGCGTCGAGGAGTACGTCGCCGCGCAGCGGGCCAGGCTCGGGCCGCTGTCCCGCGCCGAGAAGAACACGCTCATCGCGTTCGCGTTCACGGTGACGCTGTGGATCTTCCCCGGCATCGTCGCGCTCGTCGCCGGCACGGAGTCCGAGGTGTACGACACCGTCAGCGGCCGGCTCAACGAGGGGATCGTCGCCGTCGTCGGCGCGTCGCTGCTCTTCCTGCTGCCGACCAACTGGGGCCGCCGCGAGGCCACACTGAACTGGAGCGACGCCGCGCGCATCGACTGGGGCACGATCCTGCTGTTCGGCACCGGCATCATCTTCGGCTCGCTGCTGAGCGAAACGGGCCTGGCCAAGACGATCGGCACGAACAGCGCCGACTGGCTCGGCCTGACCAGCGCGGTGGCGATCACCGCGTTCGCGGTCGTGCTCGCCGTGCTGATCTCCGAGACGACCAGCAACACCGCCTCGGCCGCCGTGGTGGTGCCCATCGTCATCCCGGTCGCCGTGGCCGCGGGCGTCGACCCGTTCGGGCCGGCGCTGGCGGCGACGTTCGCGGCGTCGTTCGGCTTCATGCTGCCCGTCTCCACCCCGCAGAACGCCGTGGTGTACGGGTCGGGCGTCGTGCCGATCACGACGATGATCCGGTCGGGCATCTCGTTCGACATCATCGGCGCGCTGCTCATCTTCATCGGGTTGCCGCTGATGATCGGCCTGACCGGCATCGGCTGACGCCCACCCGGCAACGGCCGGCGCCGCCCGTCCGGGTCGGCGCCGGCCTGTCGACTCGATCTCAGTGGCGCCGCCGCCGTCCGGTTGGGGGCCTTCCTTCGTGGACCGTCATCACGTATGGTCTCCGCCGGATGTACGCACGGTGGACCTTCCGGGGGATGACGTGGCCGGTGCCGATGAGCTCCGATCGCCGGCCGTCGAGCAGGCACGGCGCGGCGTGCGCGGGTGGGTGCGCGCCGCCGGCCGGCGCGGCGGCGCGGGGCTGCGGGCGGCGACGCCGTACGGGATTCTGGCCTTCCTGACCGCCGCCGCGGTGGCCCCGGTCGCCGGCGCCGCGCTCGGCACCGCCGGCGCGATCGGCGTGGCGCTCGGCCAACTCGGCGGAGTCGGCGCGAATTACCTCGCCGACGTGCTCGCCGGCACCGCCGACCGGATGCGCGGGCGGACACCGTCCGAGGAGGAGTGGCGCGACGCGGTGGCCGAGGCGCTGCTGCCGCGCCTCGCGGCCGCCGACGACGCCGGCCGGCGGCTGCGCGACGAGGTCGCGGGCGTCCTGCGGGCGGTGGACGCCGTCGAGGTCGCCCTGGACGAATC
>DASQDS010000383.1:0-21326 GCA_035634075.1 Pilimelia sp.
CGGCCGGCGGCGCCCCGCCCGCCGGCGAGCCACCGGCGGCCGGCGAGCCCGCGGGCTGACCGGCCTGCCCGGTCGGGCGGGGCGACCGCCAGCAGCACCCGCAGCTCCGGTGTCGGCACACCAGAATTGCCGCGGCTGCCGACGACGTCACGGCGCCCGGACCGTTGTACACAGCGCCCACCCGGGCGGCAGCGTGACCCCGCGGAGGGCCCGCCGTCCTGATCTACGATCGAAGGGTTGCCGTGGCGTCCGTGGGGGATCGGCGCGCGACCGTGTGGCGAGGGGGGACCGTGGCCAGTGAAGCACCGCCGGCGGAGGGGGTCGGCGAACACGAAGGCGTGGCCGACGAGCAGGGCGGGCCCGAGCGTTCGGACACCGACCTGGTGATCGTGACCGGCGTGTCCGGCGGCGGGCGCAGCACCGTCGCCCGCGCACTGGAGAACGTCGGCTACTACGTGGTGGACAACCTCCCGCAGGCGCTCATGCTCGACATGGCGGAGTTGGCCTACCGCGCCGGTGTGGAGGCCAAGCACACTGCGATGGTGCTCGACGTGCGCAGCATGGCCTTCTCCGCGGACCTGGCCGGCGCGATCCGCGCCCTGCGGGACCGGGGGTTCCTGCCCCGGGTGGTGTTCGTCGACGCGGACGACGAGACGCTGATCCGGCGGTTCGAGAGTGTCCGCCGGCCGCATCCGCTGCAGGGCGGCGGTCGGCTCGCCGACGGGATCGCCGCCGAGCGGACCCTGCTGGCCGAGGCGCGCGAGCAGGCCGACGTGATCATCGACACCACGCACCTCAACGTCAACCAGCTGCGGGGGCGGGTGGAAGAGCTGTTCGGCGGCGAGGACGCGCGCCGGCTGCGGGTCACCGTCCTGTCGTTCGGCTTCAAGTACGGCCTCCCACAGGACGCCGACTTCGTCCTCGACGCCCGTTTCCTGCCCAACCCGTACTGGGTGCCGGAGCTGCGGGAGTTCACCGGCCGGGACGCCGGCGTGAGCAAGTACGTGCTGGGCCAGCGGGGCGCGTTGACGTTCGTCGAGACGTACTCCCGGCTGATCAACGCGACCGCCCCCGGGTTCGAGCGGGAGGGCAAGCGGTACCTCACCGTCGCCGTCGGCTGCACCGGCGGCAAGCACCGCAGCGTGGCCATCGCCGAGGAGCTGACCAGCCGCCTGCGCCAGACCCGGCTGTCGGCGCACGCCCTGCACCGCGACCTGGGCCGAGAGTGACGGGCCGTCCGGTCCGGGTGGTGGCGTTCGGCGGCGGCCACGGGCTGGCCGCCTCCCTCCGGGCCCTGCGGCACTGCGCGCGCGACGTCGAGCTCGACATCACCGCGGTCGTCACGGTGGGCGACGACGGTGGCTCCAGCGGCCGGCTGCGCGCCCAGCGTGGCGGGCTGCCCCCGGGCGACCTGCGGCAGGCGCTCGCCGCGCTGGCCGCGGACGACCCGGTCAGCGCCGCGACAGCCCGGCTTCTGCAGCACCGGTACGCCGACCGCTCACTGACCGGCCGGCGCGAGGACGACCTGGCCGGGCACGCGGTCGGCAACCTGCTGCTCTGCGGCCTCATCGAGCTGTTCGGCGATCCGGTGGCGGCGCTCGACCACGCCGCCGCGCTGGTCCGCGCCGGCGGCCGGGTGCTGCCGATGTCGCACGAGCCGGTGGGTATCGAGGCCGACGTCGACGGGGCGGATCCCACCCGGCCCGGCGCCCTCACGACGGTCCGGGGCCAACACGCGGTCGCGGTCACCCCCGGGCGGATCGTGGCGCTGCGGCTGGCCCCGCCGAGCCCGCCGGCGTGCCCGGAGGCGGTGGCCGCGGTCCGGACGGCCGACTGGCTCATCTTCGGCCCCGGCAGCTGGTACACGAGCGTTATCCCGCACCTGCTCGTTCCCGAGCTGGCGGCGGCGATCGTGACGAGCCACGCCGCGCGGCTGGTCACGCTCAACCTGGCGGCCGAGCCGGAAACCCTCGGACTTTCCCTGGCCGGACACCTCGCCGCCCTGCACGGGTACCTCCCTGGGCTGACCGTGGACACGGTTCTTGCGGATGGCAAGGCGGTCGGTGACCCCGAACCGGTGCGGCGTGCGGCAGAATCGCTGGGTGCGCGGCTCGTGCTGGCGCCGGTTGCCGTCGCCGACGGTGATCCACGGCACGATCCGGCAGCGCTCGGGTCGGCCCTGGTTCCCCTCCTGGGTCCCGCTCGTTAAGCGCACGACATGTACATGCCGCAACACGAACATGCCGCAAACGGCCCGCGAGGTGACGACAACGATGGCGATGACCGATGGGGTCAAGCACGAGCTGAGCCGGGTCGACGTACCCAAACCCTGCTGCCGCCGGGCGGAGATGGCCGCCCTGCTGCGCTTCGCGGGGGGCCTGCACATCGTGTCCGGCCGAGTCGTCGTCGAGGCGGAGCTGGACACCGGGGCGGTGGCCCGCCGGCTGCGCCGGGAGGTGGCCGAGGTGTACGGCTACCCGAGCGAAATCCACATGTTGGCCTCGGGCGGGCTGCGCAAGGGCAGCCACTTCATCGTGCGGGTCGTCAAGGACGGTGAGGCGCTGGCCCGCCAGACCGGCCTGCTGGACGTGCGCGGCCGGCCGGTGCGCGGCCTGCCGCCGCACGTGGTCTCCGCGAACGTGTGCTGCGCCGTCTCGGCCTGGCGGGGTGCGTTCATGGCGCACGGCTCGCTGACCGAGCCCGGCCGCTCCTGCGCCCTGGAGATCACCTGCCCGGGACCGGAGTCGGCGCTGGCGCTGGTCGGCGCCGCCCGCCGGCTCGGCATCACGGTGAAGGCGCGGGAGGTCCGCGCGGTGGACCGCGTCGTGGTCAAGGACGGCGACGCGATCGCCGCGCTGCTCACCCGCATCGGCGCGCACTCCAGCGTGCTGTCGTGGGAGGAGCGCCGGGTACGCCGTGAGGTGCGGGCGACGGCGAACCGGCTGGCGAACTTCGACGACGCGAACCTGCGGCGCTCCGCCCGGGCGGCCGTGGCCGCGGCGGCCCGGGTGACCCGGGCGCTGGAAATCCTCGCCGACGAGGCGCCGAACCACCTGACCTCGGCGGGCCAGCTGCGCCTGGAGCATCGCCAGGCCTCGCTGGAGGAGCTGGGCGCGCTGGCGGACCCCCCGCTGACCAAGGACGCGATCGCCGGTCGCATCCGCCGGCTGCTCGCCCTCGCCGACAAGCGGGCCCGCGACCTCGGCATCCCCGACACCGAGGCGGCCGTGACGGCGGAGATGCTCGCCTGCTGACGTGCGGAAAAACACCGCCGGCCTTTCCGCCCCGCGGCGCTGGCGGTAATGGACCTCCGATAGGGTCGGGTGGTACGGCGACGGTGCCGGCACTCCGGCGTCGCACGCACACCGCCCGCGGGCGGTGGGGGTTCCCCTCGGGACCGCGACGTGGCGTCCGGCGATTCTATCGGCGGCCGGCCCCGCGGTCGGCGCATAGTGGCGAGGAGATGGGACCTGTGACCATCCGGGTTGGCATCAACGGGTTCGGCCGTATCGGCCGCAACTTTTTTCGGGCCGTGCTCGCGTCGGGGGCGGACATCCAGGTCGTGGGGGCGAACGACCTGACCGACAACGCGACGCTGGCCCACCTGCTCAAGTACGACAGCATCCTGGGGCGCCTGCCGCACGAGGTGAAGGCGACCGCCGACGAGATCACCGTGGGCGGCCAGACGTTCAAGGCGTTCGCCGAGCGGGACCCGGGCAAGCTGCCCTGGGGCGACCTGGGTGCCGACGTGGTGATCGAGTCGACCGGCTTCTTCACCGACGCGGCCAAGGCGCGGGCGCACGTCGACGCGGGGGCCAAGAAGGTCATCATTTCGGCCCCGGCCAAGAACGAGGATGTGACGCTCGTCATGGGCGTCAACGACAGCTCGTACGACCCGGCGCAGCACACGATCATCTCGAACGCGTCGTGTACCACCAACTGCCTGGCGCCGATGGCCAAGGCGCTGCACGACGCCATCGGCATCGAGCGCGGCCTGATGACCACCCTCCACGCGTACACCCAGGATCAGAACCTGCAGGACGCGCCGCACAAGGACCTGCGGCGGGCGCGCGCCGCCGCGCTGAACATCGTGCCGACCTCCACCGGCGCCGCGAAGGCGATCGGACTGGTCATGCCCGAGCTGAAGGGCAAGCTCGACGGCTACGCGCTGCGGGTGCCGATCCCGACCGGCTCGGCCACCGACCTGACCTTCACCGCGGCCCGCGAGACCTCGGTCGAGGAGGTCAACGCCGCGGTCAAGGCCGCCGCCGACGGCCCGCTGCGCGGCATCCTGACCTACAACGAGGACCCGATCGTCTCGGCCGACATCGTGACCGACCCGGCGTCCTGCATCTTCGACGCGCCGCTGACCAAGGTCACCGGAAACATGGTCAAGGTCGTCGGCTGGTACGACAACGAGTGGGGCTACTCGAACCGCCTGGTCGACCTCGTGAAGCTGGTCGGGGCGTCGCTGTAGTGAAGACGCTCGACGATCTGCTCGCCCAGGGCGTGCGGGGTCGGCGCGTGCTGCTGCGCGCCGACCTGAACGTCCCGTTCGACAAGGAGCGCCCGGGCGTCATCGCCGACGACGGCCGGATCCGGGCGGTGCTGCCCACGGTGGTGGCGCTGCGCGACGCCGGCGCGCGGGTCGTGGTGATGTCGCACCTGGGCCGGCCCAAGGGCGCACCCGATCCGAAGTACACGCTGGCACCGGTCGCGGCCCGCTTCTCGGAGCTGGCCGGCAGCGAGGTCGTTTTCGCCGGCGACACCGTCGGGCCGGCCGCGCAGGCGGCGGCGGCCGGGCTGGCGGACGGCCAGGTCGCGCTGCTGGAGAACCTGCGGTTCAACGCGGGGGAGACCAGCAAGGACGAGGCCGAGCGGGGCGCGTTCGCCGACCAGCTGGCCGCGCTGGCCGACGTGTACGTGGACGACGCGTTCGGCGCCGTGCACCGCAAGCACGCCAGCGTCTTCGACGTCCCGGCACGGCTGCCGCACTACGCCGGCGGGCTGGTGCTGCGGGAGGTCGAGGTGCTCCAGCGGCTGACCGAGAGCCCGGACACGCCGTACGTGGTGGTGCTGGGTGGCTCGAAGGTCTCCGACAAGCTGGCGGTCATCGAGGCGCTGCTGCCCAAGGTGGACCGGTTGCTCGTCGGCGGCGGGATGTGCTTCACCTTCCTCAAGGCGCAGGGCCACGAGGTCGGCAAGAGCCTCCTCGAGGAGGACATGCTGGAGACCTGCCGCGACCTGCTGGCGCGGGCGCAGGGCCGGATCCTCCTGCCGTCCGACGTGGTGGCGGCCACGGCGTTCGCCGCCGAGGCCGAGCACGACGTGGTCCCGGCGGACGGGATCCCGGCCGACCGGCTGGGGCTCGACATCGGCCCGGCCAGCGCGGCGGCGTTCGCCGACGCGCTGAGCGGCGCGCGGACGGTGTTCTGGAACGGCCCGATGGGCGTGTTCGAGCTGGCGCCGTTCGCCGCGGGCACCCGCGGCGTGGCGGAGGCAATCACCAAGGTCGACGGCTTCACGGTCGTCGGCGGCGGAGACTCGGCAGCCGCGGTGCGCGCCCTCGGGCTGGACGAGACCGCGTTCGGGCACATCTCGACCGGCGGGGGCGCCTCGCTGGAGTACCTGGAGGGCAAGTCCCTCCCCGGCCTCGCCGCCCTGGAGGCATGACATGGCAGTTGCGAAGCCCGCCCGCCGGCCGCTGATGGCCGGCAACTGGAAGATGAACCTCAACCACCTCGAGGCGATCGCGCTGGTGCAGAAGCTGGCGTTCAGCCTCACCGAGCAGCAGCTCACCGATGTCGAGGTCGTGGTGCTGCCGCCGTACACCGACCTGCGCAGCGTGCAGACGCTGGTGGACGGCGACAAGCTGCTGATCGGCTACGGCGCCCAGGACCTGTCGGAGCAGGCATCCGGCGCGCGCACCGGAGACATCTCCGGCGCGATGCTCGCCAAGCTCGGCTGCCGGTACGTGGCGGTCGGGCACTCGGAGCGCCGGCAGTTCCACCACGAGGACGACGCCCTGGTCAACGCCAAGGTGAAGGCCGCGCTGGCGAACGAGCTCACCCCGATCCTGTGCATCGGGGAGGGCCTGGACATCCGGGACGCGCTGCAGCACGTCGAGCACTGCTGCGGGCAGCTCGACGGGGCCCTGGACGGGCTGACCACCGAGCAGGTGGAAAAGATCGTCATCGCGTACGAGCCGGTGTGGGCCATCGGCACCGGCAAGACGGCGACGCCGGAGAACGCGCAGGAGGTCTGCAAGGCCGTCCGCGACCGCCTGGCAGACAAGTTCGGCCCGGCGACCGCGGAGCGGGTCCGCGTGCTGTACGGCGGGTCCGTGAAGGGGTCGAACATCGCCGCCATCATGGCGCAGCCGGACGTGGACGGGGCATTGATCGGCGGGGCCAGCCTGGACGCCGAGGACTTCGTGACGATCGCCCGGTTCGCCGAGCACGTCACCGCTTAGCGGGATGGGGGAGGGGCACCGCGCGGTCGGTGTCCCTCCCGCTATCCTTGACGGGCCCTGCCCGTCGGAGAGGACTGACCGTAGCCATGCCTATCGCGTTCGCGTACACGTTGGTCGTGTTGCTCGTCATCACGAGCTTCCTGCTGACCATGCTCATCCTGCTCCACCGGGGTAAGGGTGGCGGCCTGTCCAGCATGTTCGGCGGCGGCGTCACGTCCAGCCTGGCCGGCTCCTCGATCGCGGAGAAGAACCTCGACCGCTACACCATTCTGGTCGGGATTGTCTGGTTCGCCTGCATCGTGGGGCTCGGCCTGTGGCTCAAACTCGCCGAAGCCAGTGGTGCCTGAGCGGCGCCAACAGGCATAGACTGGCGCGCGGCCCGGCTCCGGGCCGCGCGCACGTTTATGTCCAGGACCGACAGGAGCGAGCGACCGTGGCAAGTGGCAGCGCCATCCGAGGCAGCCGGGTAGGGGCAGCGCCGATGCGCCCGACGGAACGATGCGATCCCGCGCCGCGCCGGGAGATCCCGTACTGGTGCGCCAACGGGCACCGCGTGGAGGTGCTGCTCGCCGCCGAGGCGTTGCCGCCGGTGACGTGGGACTGCCCCCGGTGCGGGCAGCCGGCCGGTCAGGACGCGCAGAACCCGCCGGGCCGCCCGCGCGCCGAGCCGTACAAGTCCCACCTGGCGTACGTCAAGGAGCGGCGCTCCGAAGAGGACGGCGCCGCCATCCTCGCCGAGGCCCTCGCGCGCCTGCGCCAACGCCGCGGCGAGTCCTGAGCACACGCACGGACGACCCGGCCCGCGTCGCGGGCCGGTAACAGCGGATGCAGGTGGACCCACTGGCCGGTGGGCCCGCCGCCGGGTTGCACGGGCCGCCGCGGCGATCCTGCCCGGCGGGGCCGCCCAACGGATGTCGAACGGCGTGCCGCTTCGCGGGGCGCGCGGAGGCAGGTGGCGCGCCGCGGCCCCACAGCAAATCTGATGTGGGTACACCGGATTTGCTGTGCGGGTACTGCGCATCCATCCCGCCGGGCGGCGGCGCAGGGGGCGGAACGGGTTAGCGGAGGCTGCGCATGCGGGCCGGCAGCTCGGCCGCGGCCGCGCGGTCCAGCAGCCACAGGGTGCGGTTGACGCCGCGCACGCCGGCGGCGGGGATCTGCACCGGGCCCGCGCCGGACAGGGCCATGCCCACCGCCGCGGCCTTGCCCGTGCCGGTGGACACCAACCACACCTCCTCGGCGGTGTTGATGGTCGGCATGGTCAGCGTGATCCGCATCGGCGGCGGCTTCGGGCTGCCCCGGACGGCGCTGACGGGCCGGGTCTCGTACGCGACCGGGTGTTCCGGGAAGACCGACGCCACGTGGCCGTCCTCGCCGACGCCCAGCATCAGCACGTCGAAGTGCGGTAGGACCGCGGTGCCGGGCCGGGCGGCGGCGGCCAGTTCCGCGGCGTAGCGGGCGGCGGCCAGCTCCGGGTCCGGGCCGTCGGGCCCGTCCGCGGCGGGCATCGGGTGCACCCGGGCGGGGTCGAGCGGCAGGGCGTCCAGCAGCGCCTCGCGCGCCTGGGTCTCGTTGCGGTCGGGGTCGCCGGCCGGGAGGAAGCGCTCGTCGCCCCACCAGACGTCCACCCGCGACCAGTCGACCGCCTCGCGGGCAGGGCTGGCCACCAGGGCGCGGTAGATCTGCGCCGCCACCCGGCCGCCCGTGAGGACCACGCTGGCCTGGCCGCGGGCGGCCTGCGCGTCGACGAGCCGGACCACGAGCCGGGCCGCCACGGCCTGCGCCAGCACGCCCGGCTCGGCGTGCACCACCACCGATTGTTCGGTCACGCGACCCCCTCGCTCATGAGGCCGCCGCGGCGGCCTGCGCCACCGGATCCTTCCAGACGTGCACGCGCTGCGGCGGCCGGTCCTGCAGGCCGGTCAGCCCGGCGAGCGCGGCCAGCGCGTCGGAGTAGATCTGGTCCGGGTCCAGGCGGCGCAACTCCTCGGCGAGCTCGTCACCGAGGGGGCGGCGGGGCAGCGGCAGGATCTGCTCCGCGTGGCCGGTGCGGGTGAACGTGGCGGTGCCGTTCTCCCGGGTCAGCGTCAGGCAGTCGCCGGTCGCGCAGGAGAGCTGCACGGTGCGCATGCGGGGGAACTCCGTGGTGTGCTCCAGCGTGGGCAGCACCCCGAGCCGGGAAGCCAGCCAGCCGCGCATCAGGGCCGCGGTGGGGTCCGATTCCGGCGCCACGATGGTCGCCCCGGTCACCTCCGCCGGGATGGTGTCGAACGCCCCGGCCACCAGCGTGCGCCACGGGGTGATCCGGGTCCAGGCCAGGTCGGTGTCGCCGGGGGCGTAGTCCGCCGCCCGCTGGCGGAGCGCGGCGACGCGGTCCACGGCCTGCGCGGCGTCGGTGATCCGGCGGTCGGCGACCACGCCGAGGAAGTCGTGCGCGATCCGTTCCGGCGGGTCGCTGTGAAACCACGTCACCACCGGCACGTCCGGGGCGAGCAGCGGCATCACCACCGACTCCGCGTGCAGGGCGAGCCGGCCGAACATGCGCAGGACCACGGCCTCGCAGGGCCCCAGCCGGCCGCCGACCACGATCTCGGCGTCCAGCCGGTTCTGCGGGCGGTCGACGTCGCTGCGGACCACGATCAGCAGGCGGCAGGGGTGGGCGGCGGAGGCGATGGTCGCGGCCGCCTCCGCCTCCTTGACCCGCTTCTCGTCGACGACCACGATCAGGCTCAGCGCCATCCCGCTGGCCACACCGCCGGCGCTGCGGCGTTCCGCGGCCAGGGCCTTGACCACCTCGTTGCCCGTGGTGTCCCACAAACTGATCATGATCTTCTCCAGGTCCGGCCTTCGCGGGCCAGCAGCTCGTCGGCCGCCCGCGGCCCCCACTCGCCGGCGCGGTACGGCTCCGGCTTCGTGCCGGCCCACGCCTCCTCCAGCGGGTCGACCACGCGCCAGCCCTGCTCCACCTCGGCGGCGTCCGGGAACAGCGTCCGGTCGCCGATCAGCACGTCCAAAATCAGGCGCTCGTACGCCTCGGGGCTGGACTCGGTGAACGCCTCGCCGTACTGGAAATCCATCGCGATGTCCCGGACCTCCATGGTCGTGCCGGGCACCTTCGAGCCGAACTTGAGCACCACGCCCTCGTCGGGCTGCACCCGGATGACGAGCTGGTTGTGCCCGAGCATCTCGACATCGGCCTGGTGGAACGGCAGGTGCGGGGCCTTGTTGAACATCACCGCGACCTCGGTCACCCGGCGGGGCAGCCGCTTGCCGCAGCGAATGAAGAACGGCACCCCGGCCCACCGGCGGTTCTTCACCCCCAGCCGGACCGCCACGTACGTCTCCGTCGTGGAATCCGCGGGGACCTTCGGCTCCTCCAGGTAGCCGACGGCGCGTTCACCGGCCACCCAGCCGGGCAGGTACTGCCCGCGGACGGTGCCCGCCCGCACGTCCGGCGGCAGGGTGATCGCCCGGAGCACCTTGAGCTTCTCGGTGCGGATCTCGCCGGCGTCGAAGCTGGTCGGCTCCTCCATTGCGATGAGGGCCAACAGCTGCATCAGGTGGTTCTGCAGCACGTCGCGGGCCGCCCCGGCCGAGTCGTAGAACTCCGCCCGGGTGCCGATGCCGACGTCCTCGGCCATCGTGATCTGCACCGAGTCCACGTACTTGGAATTCCACACCGGCTCGAACAGGGCGTTGGCGAAGCGCAGCGCCAGGATGTTCTGCACCGTCTCCTTGCCCAGGTAGTGGTCGATGCGGAAGACGTCCGGCGCGGTGAACACGCTGTCCACGAGCTGGTTGAGCTCCCGCGCGGACGCCAGGTCGTGGCCGAACGGCTTCTCCACCACGACCCGGCGCCAGCCGCCGGACCGGCCGTTGCTGGCCAGTCCGGTGCGCTCGAGCTGCTTGAGGACGAGCGGGAAGGCGGCCGGCGGGATGGAGAAGTAGAACGCCGCGTTGCCCGGGATGGAATGCGACGCGCGCAGCCCTTCCAGCGCCGTGGTGAGGCCGTCGAACGCCTCGTCGTCCTCGAAGGAGCCGGGGATGAACTGGATGTTGCGCGCCAGCCTGTCCCACACGTCGTCCCGCCACGGGGTGCGGGCGTGCCGCTGCGCGGCCTCGCGCATCAGCGTCTCGAAGTCGCCGTCCCCCCAGTCCGGCCGGGCGAAGCCGACGACCGCGAAGCTCGGCGGCAGCAACCCCCGGTTGGACAGGTCGTAGATGGCCGGGATGAGCTTCTTGCGAGACAGGTCTCCGGTGACGCCGAAGATGACGAGCGCGCACGGCTCCGGGATCCGGGGCAGCCGCCGGTCCTGCGGGTCGCGCAGCAGGTTGACCAGCGGCTCCCCCTCGACACCCGTACTCATCTCAGCCCCGCAGGCTTCGGGCCGCGTCCAGCAGGGCGGCGACGCCCGCGGCGCGGTCGGTCAGGTGCAGCCGCACCAGCGGGCGGTCCCGGCCGGCGAGCGCCTGCCGGTCGCCGGCGGCCTGGGCCGCCAGCAGCTCACCGAACGTGTACGGCTTGCCCGGCACCGGCAGGTCCTCGGTCACGGCGCCGGTGATCTGGAGGAACGCGCCGACCTGCGGGCCGCCCTTGTGGTACTGGCCGGTGGAGTGCAGGAACCGGGGGCCCCAGCCGTACGTCACCGGCCGGCCGGACGCCGCGGCGAGTAGCGGCCGGACCTGCGCCGCGTCCGCGTCGCCGATCCGGTCCAGGTACGCCATCACGGCCAGGTAGCCGCCGTCGCCGGCCGCGCCGAGCAGCCAGCGCAGGACGCCGGCGAGGTCGGTGCCGGCCGCCGCCGGGGCGTGGACCGCCACCGGGCCGGCCGTGAACGACGGCTCCTCCGCCGGCGGCCCGTCGGTGAGGAACCGGCCGGTGTTCTCCTTGGACTCCGCGACGTTCGGCTGGTCGAACGGCTCGATGCCGAGCACCCGCCCGGCGATGGCGGTCGCGTACTCCCAGGCCAGGAACTGGGCGCCCAGCGGGCCGTTCACCGCGACGTCCGGGCGGACGCCGCCGCCGGGCACCGCGCCCGCCGTCAGCGACCCACCGGTCGTCACCGTCAGCACGTCGTCGCCGGTGGCACCCGGCGCCTCCGGGGACTCCACGACGACCGGCAGGATGCCGACGCCCTCCTTGCCGGTGGACTCCGCGATGAGCTGCTCGGCCCAGTCGCCCAGCCCGACGATGCCGGTGCCGTCGGAGATGAGCGCGATCTTGTCGCGGCCCGACGTGGCGGCGCTGCCGAGCGCGGCGCCCAGGGCCAGCGCCGGGTTGTCGGTGTCGCGGCCCAGCGACGGCGCCAGCGCCTCCGCCTGGTCGAGCAGCTCGGCCACGTCCACGCCGGCCAGCGCGCTCGGTACCAGGCCGAACGCGGTCAGCGCCGAGTACCGGCCGCCGACCTCCGGGTCGGCGAGCACGACGACCGCGCCCAGCTCCCGCGCGGTCGACTCCAGGGGCGACCCCGGGTCCGTCACGAAGACGAAGTGCCGGGCCGTCTCCGCCTCGGTCAGGCCGGCGTCGAGGAACGCCTGCCAGTACACCCGCCGGTGGCTGTCCGTCTCGACGGTCGAGCCGGACTTGCTGGCCACCACGACGACGGTGCGCTCCAGCCGGTCGGCCAGCGCGGCGCGCACCTGGTGCGGGTCGGTGGTGTCGAGCACGGTGAGCGGCACGCCGAGCGTGCGCGTGATCACCTCGGGAGCCAGCGAGGAGCCGCCCATGCCGGCCAGCACCACGTGGTCGAGGTCGGCCAGCTCGGCCTTCAGCTCGGCGAGCTGGGGGAGCAGGTCCCGGCTGCGCCGGAACGTGTCCAGCCAGCCCAGCCGGGTCTTCGCCACGTCCTCGGCGGCGGTGCCCCACAGCGTCGGGTCCTTGGCGGCGAGCAGGCCAGGGGTGCCGGCCTCGACCAGCGCGGCGCGGGCCGAGGCGGGCGCGGCGGCGTCGACCGCCGCCGCGCCGTGGACGGCCAGGCCCGCGGCGGCTTCGACGCCGCCGTCCAGCAGGTCCGTCATTCCGCCGCCTCCAGCTGGGTCTGTACGCCCTTGAGCAGCTCCAGGTAGCTGGCCTCGAACTTCTCGACGCCCTCGCGCTCCAGCGCGTGGACCACGTCGTCGTAGGAGATCCCCAGCTTCTCCAGGTCCGCGAGCACCTGGCGGGCCTCGTCGTACGAGCCGGTGACCGTGTCCCCGCCGCCGGTCTCACCGTGGTCGGCGTACGCGTGCACCACCGGCTCGGGCATGGTGTTGACCGTCCCCGGCGCGATCAGCCCTTCGACGTAGATGACGTCCCGGTAGTCGGGGTTCTTCGTCGAGGTGGACGCCCACAGCGGGCGCTGCGGGTGGGCGCCGGCGTCGGCGAGTGCCTGCCACCGGTCGCTGGCGAAGATCTCCGCGTAGCGCTCGTACGCCAGCTTGGCGTTGGCCACCGCGGCCTTGCCCCGCAGCGCCTTGGCCTCGTCCGTGCCGATCTTGTCAAGCCGCTTGTCGATCTCGCTGTCCACCCGGGAGACGAAGAACGACGCCACCGAGCCGATCGTCGACAGGTCGTGGCCGTTGGCCTTCGCCTGCTCCAGACCGTCGAGGAACGCCTCCATCACCTTGGTGTAGCGGTCGAGCGAGAAGATCAGGGTGACGTTGACGCTGATGCCCTGGGCCAGCGTGCGGGTGATCGACGGCAGGCCGGCCTGCGTGGCCGGGATCTTGATGAACAGGTTCGGCCGGTCGACCAGCCACCACAGGGCCTTGGCCTCGGCGGCCGTCTTCTCGGCGTCGTGCGCTACGCGCGGGTCCACCTCGATCGACACCCGGCCGTCGACGCCGTTCGACGCGTCGTAGGCGGGGCGCATCACGTCGCAGGCCCACCGCACGTCGTACGTCGTCAGCATGCGGGCGGCCTCTTCCACCGTCACCCCGCGCACGGTGAGGTCGCGCAACTGCTCGTTGTAGGACTCCGCGTCGGAGAGCGCCTTCGCGAAGATCGTCGGGTTCGTGGTCACGCCGACCACGTGCTTCTCCCGGCGGAGCTGGTCCAGCGTGCCGGACACCAGCCGCTCGCGGGAGAGGTCGTCGAGCCATACCGCCACGCCGGCGGCGCTGAGCTGGGCGAGTCTGTCGGTCATTCCAAGCTCCTTATGGTTCCGCGCTGGGTGTGTCAGTTGCCCGTGGTGGAGCCCTTGATGTCCCCGATCCGGGAGCGCGCGGCGCGGGCGGCAGCGGCGACCTGGTCGGGGGTGAAGCCGAACTGCTCGAAGAGCACCTGATACGGCGCGCTGGCCCCGAAGTGCTCGATGCCCACGGTCTCGCCGGCGTCGCCGACGATCCGGTGCCAGCTCATCCCGATGCCGGCCTCCACGCTCACCCGGGCCTTCACCGCGCGGGGCAGGACCCGCTCGCGGTAGGCCTCGTCCTGCTCGGCGAACCACTCCTGGCACGGCATCGACACGACCCGGGTGGGGATGCCGTCGGCCTCCAGGCGCTCCCGGGCCACCACGCACAGCTGCAGCTCCGAGCCGGTGCCGATGAGGATGACCTCCGGCTGGCCGTTGCCGGCGTCGATCAGGGTGTAGCCGCCCTTGAGGGTGCCCTCGGCCGAGGCGACCTCCGCCCGGTTCAGCGTCGGCAGATTTTGCCGGCTCAGCGCCAGCGCGGTGGGCCGGTCGGTGTGCTCCAGCGCCCCGCGCCACGCCCACGCGGTCTCGTTGGCGTCCGCCGGGCGGACCACGTCGAGGCCCGGGATGGCGCGCAACGCGGAGAGGTGCTCGACCGGCTGGTGCGTCGGGCCGTCCTCGCCGAGGCCGATCGAGTCGTGGGTCCAGACGTAGACGACCGGCAGCTTCATCAGCGCGGCCAGCCGGACGGCCGGGCGCATGTAGTCGCTGAAGACGAGGAACGTGCCGCCGTACGGGCGGGTGCCGCCGTGCAGGACGATGCCGTTGAGGATGGCGCCCATCGCGTGCTCGCGGATGCCGAAGTGCAGCGTGCGGCCGTACTCGTCGCCGGGGAACGCCTTGGTGGCGTACTGCGCCGGCACGAACGATGGCTCGCCCTTCATCGTGGTGTTGTTGCTCTCGGCGAGGTCGGCGGAGCCGCCCCACAGCTCCGGCAGGACGCCGGCCAGCGCCTCCAGGACCTTGCCGGAGGCGGCCCGGGTGGCGATGCCCTTGGTGTCCGCGGGGAACTCCGGCAGCGCGTCCACCCAGCCCGTCGGCAGTGTACGGGTGGCCAGGCGGTCGTGCAGCGCCTTGCGCTCCGGGTTGCCGGCGGCCCAGGCGTCGTACTCCGACTGCCACGCCTGTCGGGCGGCCCGGCCCCGCTCGATCACCTCGCGCGCGGCGGTCAGCACCTTGTCGTCGACGGCGAAGCTGGCGGCCGGGTCGAAGCCCAGCACCTGCTTGGTGGCCGCGACCTCGTCGGCGCCCAGCGCGGACCCGTGGATCTTGCCGGTGTTCTGCTTGTTGGGGGCGGGCCAGCCGATGATCGTGCGCAGCGCGATGAACGACGGCCGGTCGGTCTCCGCCCGGGCCGCCTGCAGCGCCTGGTACAGCGCGGGCACGTCCTCGGTGTATTCGCCCTCGTCAGCGTGCCCGCTGCGCCAGTCGACCGTCTGTACGTGCCAGCCGTACGCCTCGTACCGGGCCGCCACGTCCTCGCTCTTGGCGATCCGGGTGTCGTCCTCGATGGAGATCTCGTTGTCGTCGTAGATCAGCGTCAGGTTGCCGAGCTGCTGGTGGCCGGCCAGCGCGCTGGCCTCGTGGCTGATCCCCTCCTCGATGTCCCCGTCGGAGGCGATGCAGTAGATGTGGTGGTCGAACACCGAGGCGCCCGGCTCGGCCGCCGGGTCCAGCAGGCCGCGCTCGCGCCGGGCCGCCATCGCCATCCCGACCGCGTTGCCGACGCCCTGGCCGAGCGGGCCGGTGGTGGTCTCCACGCCGGGCGTGTGCCCGTGCTCGGGGTGGCCGGGGGTCTGCGAGCCCCACTGGCGCAGGTGCCGCAGGTCGTCCAGGCCCAGGCCGTAGCCGGACAGGAAGAGCTGGACGTAGAGGGTCAGGCTGGAGTGCCCGCAGGAGAGCACGAAGCGGTCCCGGCCCGGCCACTGCGGCTCGGTCGGGTCGTGCCGCATGACCCGCTGGAAGAGCAGGTAGGCCGCGGGGGCCAGGCTCATCGCGGTGCCGGGATGGCCGTTGCCGGCGTTCTCCACGGCGTCCATGGCCAGGACGCGGGCCGTGTCGACCGCCCGGCGGTCGATGTCGGACCAGGTGAATGAGGCGTCGTCGGTTTGGTTGGCAGCCACTGTGGATGTGCTCCTCGGCGCAGGTGAAGCGGAACCCTCTCAGGTGACCCTATCGAGCGCCGCTAAACCAGCGACCGGGGATCGGCCACCGAAATAAGCTGTGAGCGGACGGACACGGCCCGTCCCCGCCGGCGGCCCCACCCGGCCGGCCGGGCCGGTCGGGCCGGGGCGCCGGGCTGCCGTTCCGGCCTGCGCGTACGCTGTATGGGCGCGATCACCACGCCGGCTCGCGCGCATCCCCCGAGTTCCCGCGTCTGCGCAGCCGGAAGGTGGCCCCACGTCGTGACGCCGACAGTTACCACGGTCAGCGACCACCCGCCCGCGACCGTGCCGGCCGTCGTGCCGCGCACGCCGGCGTCGCTGGTCCCGGCCCGGCCCGAGGCGCTGGCGGTGGTCCGGGCGTACGTCTCGCTGACCAAGCCGCGCATCGTGGAACTGCTGCTGGTCACGACCGTGCCGGCGATGCTGCTGGCGCAGCGCGGCATGCCCCCGCTGTGGCTGTTGGCGGTCGTGCTGGTCGGCGGCGCGTTGGCCGCGGGCGCGGCGAACACGCTGAACTGCTACCTGGACCGGGACATCGACCAGTTGATGAAGCGGACGTCCCGCCGTCCGCTGCCGGCCCACACCCTGTCCCCGCGGGCCGTGCTCGTGTTCGGGCTGACGCTGGCCATGATCTCCGTCACGCTGATGGCCGCGTTCACGAACCCGCTGGCCACCGGCCTGACCCTGGGCGCCATCGTCTACTACGACGTGGTCTACACGATGTGGCTGAAGCGCACCACGCCGCAGAACACGGTGTGGGGCGGCGTCTGCGGCGCCATGCCGGTGCTGATCGGCTGGGCGGCGGTGACCGGCTCACTGGCCCCGCCGGCGTGGGCGTTCTTCGCGGTGGTCTTCCTGTGGCAGCCGCCGCACTTCTACGCGCTGGCCATCCGCTTCAAGGACGACTACGCCCGCGCCGGCATCCCGATGCTGCCGGTCGTCGCCTCGCAGCGGCGGGTGGGCCTGGAGTGCGTGATCTACGCGTGGCTCACCCTGGCCGCCTCGCTCACGCTGCTGCCGATGGGCCTGCACCCGCTGCTGTACGGCGTGCCGGCGCTGCTCACCGGCGGCGCCTTCGTGCTGGAGGCGCACCGGTTGTACGGGCGGGCCCGGCGCGCCGAGCCGCTGCGCCCCATGCGGCTCTTCCACTGGTCGATCTCGTACCTCACCGTCCTGTCGGTGGCCGTTGCCGCCGACGCGCTTCTCTGAGGGCATCGAGTCACCGACCGTAACGCCGCGCGCCCCCGCCGCCGATGCCTGTTTTGACACGTATTGACCCAGGCGCGCCGGGATCGCCGACTCGGTTGGCACACGCGAACGAGTGACAGCCGCCAGCCTGATTTGTCCTCTGGGTAAAGGGCTCTTTGCCGGCATAAGGAGTGACGATTCGGGCAAGGATCGGCCTAAACGCCGGGGTAATCGGCGTCACATCCATCGGACGGATGACAACCGACCGGGGGCCCGTCTGCCTACAGTGCCGGTCATGGCAGAAGCTTCCGATACGACGGTGACGACCGACAGTCACGGCCAGTCCGGCCTTGTGGCCGGGCTCCGTTCCTTCGCCGCCGGGCACGGCGGCGCGAAGGCGGTCATCGAGTACGTCGGCCGACGCGGCGCGCGCATCGTCCTGGTGGGACAGGACGGCACCTGGGGGGACCTCGTGGCCGACGGCACGGACGTGGCCCGGCGCGCCTGCGACGAGGCCGGGATCCAGGTGGAGAACGAGTGGGAGCGCGAGCTGATGGAGGAGATGCGCCCCAGCAACGACCTGTGGCGTTCGATGTCCCGGCGCAGCCTTGCCCGCTGACCAGCCGGCCCGGGTGGCCATCGTCACCTGCGGGGAGGTCCCGGACCTCCACCCCGACGACCGCCTCCTGCTGCCGCCGCTGGCCGCCGCCGGCGTCCGGGTCGAACCGGTGGCGTGGGACGCCGGGGGCGTGGACTGGGCGGCGTACGACCTGGCCGTCCTGCGCTCGCCGTGGGACTACGCCGCCCGCCGGGACGAGTTCGTCGCCTGGGCCACCACGGTGCCGGCGCTGGCGAACCCGGCGCCCGTGGTGGAGTGGAACACCGACAAGCGGTACCTGACCGACCTGGCCGGCGCCGGGGTGCCCGTCGTGCCGACCACCTGGCTGGCGCCCGGCGACCCGGCCGGCTGGCCGGGCGCGTCGGCCGACGGCGTCGTGGCGGTCAAGCCGGCGGTCGGGGCGGGCAGCGCCGACGCGGGCCGGTACGACCTCGCCGACCCGGGGGACCGGCGGCTCGCCGCCGCGCACGTCGCCCGGCTGCACGCCGACGGCCGGCTGGTCATGGTGCAGCCGTACCTGCCGGCGGTGGACACGTACGGCGAGACGGCATTGCTCTTCTTCGCCGGCCCGGACGGCGCGCTGGCGTACAGCCACGCGGTCCGCAAGGGCCCGATGCTGACCGGGCCGTACGAGGGCCCGGTCGACCTCTACAAGGCTGAGAAGATCAGTCCGCGGACGCCCACCGCCGAGGAGCGTGCGGTCGCGGAGCAGGCCCTCGCGGCGGTGCCCGCCCGGCTGGGCCGGCTGCTCTACGCGCGCGTGGACCTGATCCCGGGCCCGGCCGGCACGCCGCTGCTCATCGAGCTGGAGCTCACCGAGCCCTCGCTCTTCCTCGACATGTCGACCGACGCCGCGGACAGCCTGACCGCCGCCATCCTCGCCCGGCTGCGCCGACCGGGACGCGGACCAGAGATCCCGGTCCCGTAACCCCCTCCACTACCGGAGTCCGCCGCCCGCCGCCGCGCGGTGCGGCGCGCCCCCCGAGATCTTGGTCCCGTGGCTACCGATTCGGGGGGTCAGGGGACCAAGATCGCGCTGAGGGCACGGTGCGCCGCCGTCGGTCCCGCGGCCATCCGCCGCGACGGGCGGGGTGGGTCGGGCGCCAATTCCGGAAAAGGTGTGGTTCGCCGCGACCCTCCAAGATTGCGTGCGGGCACGTCCCGAGGCAGGACACCGCTGCGGCGGGTCGGCGCCGGCACACCGAAGAGCGCGAAACTCGAGGCCCGGCGAAACGGCGGTCTGTGGGCCGAGATCGACGCGCCGGCGCCGAGATGACGGAATTTCGTCGCCCTGTGGACATCGATGACGAGGTACACCCCGCTACGCTCGCGTGCGGCGGCGGCGACGTGGCTGCCGTCGATGGGGGACGGCACGATGTCCGTCCAGAGTTCGGTATCACATGGGGGACGCATGACAATCGCAGGTCCATTGAGGGCGCGCTCCGATCGCGGTCGACCGTGGACGCGGTGTGCCGTGGCGCTGGCCGCGATGTTGGCGTCGGTCGGCGTCGCGGTGGTCGCGCACGCCGCCCCGGCGCAGGCGGCCCCGGCGCAGGCGGCCCCGGCCGAGATCGGCGGCAACTTCGTCCCCCTGAACCCGGCTCGCGTGCTGGTCGACACCCGTTCGGGGGTGGGCGGCGTCACCGGGGCGCGGGGGCCGGCGAGCACGACCTCGTTCCAGGTGCTCGGCGCCGCGGGCGTGCCGTCGGCGGACGTCACCGCGGTCATGGTCGATGTGAGCACGGTCGCTCCGACGGCGGCCACCTACCTCACCCTGTGGCCGGACGGGGCGCCGCGGCCAGGCGTCTCGATGTTGAACGCGCAGCCCGGCGAGCTGGTTTCCAACTCCGCCGTGGTGCCGGTCGGCGCGAACGGGCGGATCGCGGTCTTCAACAGTGCCGGGAGTGCCCACCTGCTGATCGATGTCCAGGGGTACTTCACCAATGACTCGAACGGCGGCGGCGGATTCGTTCCCGTGCAGCACACCCGGGTCGTGGATACCCGGACCGGGCTGGGCACCGCCGGCGTCGCCGGGCCGGTCCCGGCGGGCGGCACCCGCGTCTACTCGGTCACCGGCGGGGTCGTCCCGACCGGTGCCCGCGCCGTCTTCCTCGACGTGGTGGTGTCCGGCGCCACGGTGCGGAGCTGGCTCAGCATGTCGGCCGCCGGCACCGCGAACGGCCGGGCCACCGTCGACTTCCTGCCCGGGACGACCTCACATGGTGTGTCCGTCGGCGTGTCCGTGGGCGGCCAGATCGCGGTGTCCAACCGCAGCGCGGAGCCGGTGCACCTGGCGCTCACCGCGCAGGGCTACGTCACCGCGGACCCGGCGGCGGGTGCCGGATTCCGGCCGGCCACGGCCCGGGTGAACCCGCTGGCGGGGACCGCCCACCTCGAGCCGAACCAGACCGTCGACATCCCGGTCGCCGGGGTGGCCGGCCTGCCGACCGGCGGCGTCACCGGGGCCGTACTGAACGTCGCGGTCGTTGGCCCGCGCGCCAGCGGCAGCCTGCAGATGTGGCCCGCGGGCGGAACGAACCCGCAGTTGTCGACCTTCGTGGTCACCGCCGGTAGGCCGTCGCGGGCCGCGCTGGCGGTGGTGCAGGTCGGTGCCGAGGGCACCGTCCGGCTGAGGAACGCGACGGCGGGGGCGCTGTCGGTCTACGTCGATCTGCAGGGCGCCTTCATCAACCCGGTGCCCGGCGTACCGGAGCGGCCGGGCGCGCGGACGGCCGTGCGGCAGGTGAGCTCCCCCGGGTCGCCGAACGGTCCGGTGACGTTCGCCTTCGTCGACGGGTCCGGTCGGGTGGTGACGTCCTCGCAGTTCCTGGGCGGCGCGGCGGTGTGGACGGTGCTTCCCGGCGAGGCGTTCGTCGGTCCGCCGTTGGTCGTCCCGCGGCCTGACGGCGGTCATCAGATCATCGCCCAGGGTGCCGACGGCGGGGTGCGGTCGTTCGTCGAGGCCTCGTCCGGCGGCTCGCCCGGCAGCTGGCAGGGGCTCGGCGGTTCGTTCACGTCGCCGGTGACGGCGGCACAGCTGGCCGACGGCACGACCGTGCTGTTCGGCGTCGACGCAGACGGGCGGGTATGGGCGTACCGGCAGTCTGATCCGACGCCGCACTGGCGCAGCCTCGGCGTAGCCGGGCTGGTGGGCCAGGTGACGGCCGTGGCCGCCCGCGAGGGCGTGCGGCTGATCGGGCTGACCGCCGCCGGGGCGGTGCGCACCGCGGTCTACGCCTCGTACGGCGCGCTGGTCGGCGGCTGGGCCGACCTCGGCGGCGCTGGCTTCACCGGGACGCCGGGGGCGGTGACGCTACCGGGCTCCCGCGCGCGCATCGTCGTCCGCGGACCCGACGGGGTGATCCACACGAAGGCGCAGAACAACGCCGGGGTGTTCGACGAGGAGTGGGCCCCGGTGGCCGGGCTTGCCGCGGTGGGCAGCCCCGTCACCGCCCTGGACTTCAGCGGGCGGGTGGTGATCGTCGCCCGGGGTGCGGACAACCTGCTGTACTCCGCCTGGGAGACAGGAGCGTTGACCCGCACCTTCGGCTCCTGGCACGCCGTGGACCCCGCGCCGGTGGCCACCGACCCGGCGGTGTTCGACTACCACGACGGCACCTACCCCGTGTTCGGCATCGCCGTCCGTGACCAGAACGACGTCGTCCGCGTCTTCATCCAGCAGGTGGGGGCGGCGCCGGACGCCGCCGCCC
>DASQDS010000384.1:0-3730 GCA_035634075.1 Pilimelia sp.
CATCCGGACGACCGTCCCGCCCGCGGTCGGCTGGGCCGACTCGGCCTGCGCCTGGGGGTCGGCGGGCCGCTGGCCCGGGTCGTCCGCCGGCTGCGCGCTCGCGGCGGGCTGCGGCGCGGCGGCGCTCTCCTGCTGGCCCGCGTCCTGCTGGCCCGCGTCCTGCTGGCCCGCGTCCTGCTGGCCCGCGTCCGGCTGGCCGGCGTCCTGCTGACCCGCGTCCGGCTGGGCCGGCTCGCCGGCGGCCGGCTGCGCGGCGCCGTCGGTCGGGGCCGACTCACCCGCATCTCCCTCGCCGGCGATGACGGCGAGCTCGCTGCCGACCTCGGCGGTCTCGTCCTCACCGACGACGATGCGCGTCAGCACGCCGGCGGCCGGCGACGGGATTTCCGTGTCGACCTTGTCGGTGGAGACCTCGAGCAGGGGCTCGTCGGCTTCGACCCGGTCGCCCTCGGCCTTGAGCCACCGGGTGACTGTGCCCTCGGTGACGCTCTCGCCGAGCCGCGGCATGGTGACCGATACCGGCATCTGGATCCGACTCCTTCGTGGGCCGTGAGGTGGTTCTGGTGGTGGGCGGTCAGGCGTGTACGTGCAGCGGCTTGCCGGCCAGCGCCAGGTGCGCCTCGCCGAGTGCCTCGCTCTGCGTCGGGTGCGGGTGCACCAGCTGGGCGACGTCGCCGGGGTACGCCTCCCAGTTGTAGATCAGCTGCGCCTCGGCGATCAGCTCGCCGACCCGGGCGCCCACCATGTGAACGCCCACGACCGGCCCGTCGGCGACCCGCACCAGCTTGGCGAAGCCCTGCGTCCGGAGGATCTGGCTGCGCCCGTTTCCGCCGAGGTTGTAGTTGAAGACCTGCACCTTGTCCGCGCCGTAGTGCTCCTTGGCCTTCGCCTCGGTCAGCCCGACGGAGGCCACCTCCGGGTCGGAGTACGTGACCCGGGGGATGCCGTTCTCGTCGATGACTGCCGGCTTCTGACCGGCGATCTCCTCGGCGACGAAGATGCCCTGCTGGAAGCCCCGGTGTGCGAGCTGCAGGCCGGGCACGATGTCGCCGACGGCGTACACGTTGGGCAGGTTGGTCCGCAGCCGGTCGTCCGTCAGGACGAAGCCGCGGTCCATCCGTAGCCCCTGCTCCTCGTAGCCCAGGTTCGCGGTCGTCGGCCCGCGGCCGACGGCAACCAGCAGCAGCTCCGCCTCCAGCGTCTCGCCGCCGGCGATCGTGACCCGCACGCCGGAGTCGGTGCGCTCCACCTTCTCGAACGGCTTGCCGGTCTTGAAGTTGATGCGGCGCTTGCGGAACGCCCGCTCCAGCGCCTTGGAGCAGTCCTCGTCCTCGGCGGCGATGAGCCGGGGGAGCGCCTCGATGATGGTCACGTCGGCGCCGAAGGACCGCCAGGCGCTGGCGAACTCCACCCCGATGACCCCGCCGCCGAGCACGATCGCGGACGCCGGCACGTGGTCCAGGGCCAGGGCGTGCTCGCTCGTGAGCACCCGCTCGCCGTCGACCTCCAGGCCTGGCAGGCTGCGCGAGTACGAGCCCGTGGCCAGGATGAGGTTGCGGCCGGTGTAGCGCTGCCCGGCGACCTCCACCGTGTCCGGGGAGACCAGCCGGCCCTCCCCCTCCACCACCGTGATCTTCGAACCCTTGATCATGCCGCTCAGCCCGCGGTAGAGCCGACCGACCACGGCGTCCTTGTAGGCGTTGACGCCCTTCATGTCGATGCCGACCAGCTCTGCCTGGACGCCGAACTGCTCCGACTCGCGGGTCTGGTCGGCCACCTCGCCGGCGTGCAGGAGCGCCTTCGTGGGGATGCAGCCCCGGTGCAGGCAGGTGCCGCCGAGCTTGTCCTTCTCGATGAGCGCCACCGAGAGGTCGAGCTGCACGGCCCGCAGTGCGGCCGCGTAGCCGCCGCTGCCGCCGCCCAGGATCACTACGTCGAAGGTGCCGCCGTTCGGGTCGCTCACGGTCACTCCTGATACGCGAAAGTCAGGCCAGTCGCCTCGGCCATCTTGTCACTTGTGGAGGCCTTCCGTGCGCGCAGGTGCTCAAGGACACGGCGGCGGCGCCGCCCAGCGGGGCACGGCGGCGGCGCCGCCCAGCGGGCACGGCGGCGGCGCCGCGGCGATAGAAAACAGACTGTGCCACCGGCGAAACCGGTCAGCGAGCTCCCAGGGTTGGGACGTACCCTTGCCGCAGCCCGCCTGTGGGGGCGCGCGGTTTGGCCGGGGAGGAGAGGGCCGGTGGCCTGGTTTCGGCGGCGGAGGCAGTCGGGCGGTGCGCCGGGGGACCGGCCGTCGACCCGCGCGGACCTCGGCCATCTCGAGGAGTTCGTGCGCTCGCGCCGCGGTGTGGAGGCGTTCATCGAGCCGCGCACGATGGTGACCGAGACCACCGTGCTGCTCATCGCCCACGACGGCGAGTGGACCCGCCGCCGGGTGGACGGGCCGGACGGCGCCCGCCGGTTCGCCCACAAGCAGGCCATCCCGGTGTACGACATCGCGCTCGTCGGCTATCCCCAGCGGATGCGCGACTACAACGAGCGCCGCAAGCGGGCCGCCGGCGGCGCCGCCTGACCGCTCAACCCGAGCCCTGAGGCTCAGCGGTTGGTGGCCAGGTCCTCGATCATGGCCAGCAGGGTGCGCACCGGGACGCCCGTGCCCCCCTTGGTGAGGTGACCTGTCGGCTCGCCGGAGTGGTAGGCCGGCCCGGCGACGTCCAGGTGTGCCCAGGCCACCGCGTCGGTGACGAATTCGCGCAGGAACACGCCGCCCTGCAGCATGTGCCCCGCCCGGTCCATGCTGGCGTTGACCTGCGACAGGTCGGCCACCTCGGAGTCCATCCCGCGGCGCACGTCGTCCGGCAGCGGCATCGGCCAGGCGGGTTCGCCGACGGTGTCGCCGGCCACCCGGACCCGTTCGCACAGCTCCGGGGTGCCCATGACGCCGGCGACCCGCTTGCCCAGCGCCACCACCTGGCCGCCGGTGAGCGTGGACACCTCCAGCAGGTAGTCGCAGCCGTCCTCGCACGCCCGGGCGATGGCGTCGCCCAGGATCATCCGCCCCTCGGCGTCGGTGTTGTGCACCTCGACCCGGGTCCCGTTGTACATCGTCACGACGTCGCCCGGCCGGTACGCCGTGGCGGACGGCATGTTCTCCGCCATCGGCACGTACGCCGTCACGGGGACCGCCGGGCGCAGCTCGGCCACCGCCAGCATCGTGGCGGCCACCGCCGCCGCGCCGGCCATGTCGGCCTTCATCTCCCACATGCCCTGCGCCGGCTTGATCGACACGCCGCCCGTGTCGAACGTGATGCCCTTGCCGACCAGCGCCACCCGCGGGCCGACCGGGTCCGCGCCGCGCCGGCCGTTCGCCTTCACCGGCCGGTACGCCAGCCGGACCAGCCGCGGCGGGGCCGACGAGCCGTCGCCGACCGCCAGGATGCCGCCGTACCGGCCCTTGCGCAGGGCCTTCTCGTCCAGCACCTCGACGTCGAGCCCGGCGGCGCCGCCGGCCTCGGCGACGGCGTCGGCGAAGGCCGGCGGGCGCAGGTGGTTGGGCGGGGTGTTCACCCAGTCCCGCGCCCGCACCACCGCGGCGCCCACCGCGCGGGCGCGGGCGAGCTCCGCCTTGGCCGCCTTGTCCTTGGCGTCCGGCACGCGCAGCAGCACGGTGGCGACCGGTTCGCGCCGGCCCGGCTGCGGGCGGGTCATGTAGCCGGCGAACCGGTAGCCG
>DASQDS010000385.1:0-5250 GCA_035634075.1 Pilimelia sp.
CACGGCGGGGCCGGCCGGATGAGCCGGCGGCCGGTCGTGGTGGTGACGGGCGGCAGTGCCGGGATCGGGCTCGCCGCGGCGGTGGAGCTGGCCCGGCGGGGCGCCGAGGTGGTGCTGCTGGGCCGGCACGAGGGACGCCTCGCCGGCGCCGTGCGGCGGGTGGGCGAGGCGGCCGGTGGCCGCACCCCGCGCGCGTACCGGGCGGACTTCGCCGACCTGGCCCAGGTGCGCGAGGTGGCCGGGCGCCTCGCCGCCGACCTGGAGCGGATCGACGTGCTGGTGAACAACGCCGGCCTGCTCGCGCCCCGCCCCGGTGCGCGCTCCGTCGACGGGTTCGACCTCACCATGCAGGTCAACCACCTGGCCGGCTTCCTGCTCGCGCACCGGCTGCGCGACCGGCTGCGCCGCCCGCCCGGTGAGCCGCCCGGCCGGCTGATCACCACGGGCTCGGTGGCCGAGGCGTGGGGCAGCCTGGACCCGGACGATCCTGGCCGGCCGCGCGCCCGGTACCGCAGCCGGTGGCTGGCGTACGGGGCCAGCAAGCAGGCGAACCTGCTCTTCACGGTCGGTGCGGCGCGCCGGTGGGCGGCGGACGGGATCGTCCCGACGTGCGTCTTCCCGGGCCTGGTGCGCAGCCGGTTCGCCCCGACGAGCCCGCTGTTCACCGTTGGCAAGCTGCTCCCCGTGGTGGTGACGAGCCCGCGCCAGGGCGCCGACACGATCGTCTGGCTGGCGAGCGACGGCGTGGGGGAGCCGGGCGGCTACTACTACCGGCGCTCCCCGTTCCCGGCCACCCCGAGGGCACAGGACCCGGCCCGGGCGGACCGCCTCTGGCGCGCGACCCTCCACACCCTCAACCTCCCCCCAGAGCCCCCAGAACCCCCCAACCCGGAGCCGTGATCAAGGGACTGGTGCCATCGCGGCCGGCGTGTCGTGGCACCAATCCCTTGATCACGCCACGGTGGGCCGGGTGGGTGGGCCGGGTGGGTGGGTGGGCGGGGGTCGGTTGGGGGGTGGGGAGTTGGGTAACCAGGCGGTGTGAGTGCTGTGGGGTGGGTTAGCCGGACGGAGCGGCGGGTGGCTCTCGCTGCGCCGGCGGACGCAGGCGGCTTCGTCAGCTCGTGGGTGGACGTGGCCGGGCTGGCCACCCACTGTCGCGTCAGTACGGCCGCCAGGGCCGGGGTGCCCGTCGTGCTGGTGCACGGCTTGGCCGTGTCGCACCGGTACCTCATGCCCACCGCGGTCGCCCTGGCCGCGCGCCACCCGGTGTACGTGCCGGACCTGCCCGGCTTCGGGCTGACCGGCAAGCCGCGCCGGGCGTATTCCGTCGCCGAGCACGCCCGGCACCTCGACGGGTGGCTGGCCGCCCTCGGCCTAACGGGCGTCTGCGCGCTGGGCCACTCCTTCGGTGCCGAGGTGGTGGCGGCGCTCGCCGCGGCGTACCCGAACAGGGTGTCGGCGCTGGTGCTCGGCGGGCCGACCAGCGACCCGGCGGCCCGCAGCCGACGGGCCCAGGTGGCGCGGTTCGTCTGGAATCTGGCCGGCGAGGACCCGCGCCAGGCCCGCATCCTCGCCCGGGACGTGCGCGACGCCGGGCCCCGCCGGGTGTGGGCGACGGTCGGCCACTCGGTGCGCAACGCGATCGAGCGGGACGTCGCCGCCGCGGGCGTGCCGACGCTGGTGTTCGGCGGCGCCCGGGACCGGGTGTCCCCGCTGCCCTGGCGGCGGCGCCTGGCCGCCGAGGTGGCCGGCGGCGCCCAGGTCAGCGTGCCGGGCGCCGCGCACAACGCCGCCACCACCGCGGGTCCGCAGGTTGCCGACGCCGTCACCGGCTTCCTGGATCTCACCGTCTGCCCAGGACGGTTGTGAGAACGCCTTAACAGGCCGGACATCGACGCAATCAAATTCGTGAAATGGCCGGCCCCTAGCTTTCGTGGCACCTGATTCCTGGCTGGAAGGAAGCCATATATGCCACGAGGTCTCCGGCGCCGGTTCACCGTCGCCATCGTGTTGTCGGCCCTGATCGCGGCGGGTTGCGCCGAGGATCCGGCGGACTCTGGGAGCGGCAACGACGCCGGGACCATCAAAGTCGGCATCCTGCACTCGCTGAGCGGCACCATGGCCATCAGCGAGGTGACCGTGCGGGACGCGGAACTGTTGGCCATCAAGGAAATCAACGCCAAGGGCGGCGTCCTGGGCAAGCAGATCGAGCCCGTCGTCGAGGACGGCGCGTCCGACTGGCCGACGTTCGCCGAGAAGGCGCAGAAGCTCATCTCGCAGGACAAGGTGGCGACCGTCTTCGGCGGCTGGACCTCGGCGAGCCGCAAGGCCATGCTGCCGGTCTTCGAGCGCAACAAGGCCCTGCTGTGGTACCCGGTGCAGTACGAGGGCCTGGAGAGCTCGCCGTACATCTTCTACACCGGCGCCACGACCAACCAGCAGATCGTGCCCGGCCTGGATTACCTGAAGGAACAGGGCAAGAAGAAGGTCTTCCTGGTCGGCAGCGACTACGTCTTCCCGCGGACCGCAAACAAGATCATCAAGGCGTACGCGGCGGCGAACGGGATGCAGGTGGTGGGGGAGGAGTACACCCCGCTCGGGCACACCGAATACAGCACCGTGGTGAACAAGCTCCAGCAGGCCAAGCCGGACGCCGTCTTCAACACCCTCAACGGGGACAGCAACGTCGCCTTCTTCAAGCAGCTCAAGGCCGCCGGCATCACGGCGGCCGGAATGCCCACCGTCTCGGTCAGCGTGGCGGAGGAGGAGGTCGTCGGCATCGGCCCGGTGAACGTGGCGGGGCACCTGGTGGCCTGGAACTACTACCAGACCACGACGAATCCGCGGAACGACGAGTTCGTCAAGGCGTTCAAGGGCGCGTACGGCGAGAAGAAGGTCACCTCCGACCCGATGGAGGCCGGCTACAACGCCGTCTACCTGTGGGCCGAGGCGGTGAAGAAGGCGAACTCCACCGAGGTGGAGGCCGTCAAGAAGGCCGCCGGCGGGATCAGCATCGACGCCCCCGAGGGCAAGGTCACCATCGACGGCGAGACCCAGCACGTGTTCAAGACCGCCCGGATCGGCCTCGTGCAGCCGGACGGTCAGATCAAGGAGGTGTGGAACTCGGGCGAACCGATCAAGCCCGACCCGTACCTCAAGGGCTACACCTGGGCCAGCGGCCTGTCCTGACACTGCCGTCGCACCGGGTCTGTCCCGCGAGGAGGAAGCGTTCGTCATGGCGGCACTCAACCAACTGGTCATCGGCGCGAGCATGGGGGCGGTCCTGCTGCTCATCGCGCTCGGGCTGACCTTCACCTTCGGCCAGATGGGCGTCATCAACATGGCCCACGGCGAGTTCATCATGGCGGGCGCCTACACCGCGTACCTGCTGCAGGGGGTGGCCGGGACGCTCGCCGTCCCGGTCGCCCTCCCGGTGGCCTTCCTGGTCGCCGGGGGAATGGGCGTGGCCCTGGAGCGGCTCGCCATCCGGCGGTTCTACGGCCGGCCGTTGGACACGCTGCTGCTGACCTTCGGCGTCAGCATCATGCTGCAACAACTGGCCCGCGACATCTTCGGGGCGCCCAACGTGCAGGTCACCGCGCCCCGGTGGCTCACCGGCGGCGTCGACGTGGGCGGCGTGCGGCTCGCGTACGGGCGGATCTTCATCCTGGTCCTCGCGGTGGCCTGCATCGTCGCCATCGCGGTCTACCTGACCCGGATGCGGCACGGCCGGCGGATGCGCGCGGTGATGCAGAACCGGCAACTGGCCGCCGTCAGCGGGGTCGCCACCGAGCGGGTGGACCAGCTGACGTTCTTCATCGGCTCGGGCCTGGCCGGGGTGGCCGGCGTCGCGCTCACCCTGATCGGCCCGGTCGGGCCCAACCTGGGCACCTACTACATCGTGGACGCCTTCCTCGTCGTCGTCGCCGGGGGGCTGGGCCAGCTGCGCGGTGCGGTCCTCGCCGCGCTGGCCCTGGGCGTCATCAACAGCTACGTCGAGTTCTGGACCGACGCCAGCCTGGCAAAGGTGGTGGTGTTCGCGGTGATCGTCGCCTTCCTGCAGTTCCGGCCGCAGGGCCTGTTCGTCCTGCGCACCAGGGCCCTGACATGACGGGGGCCGACATGTCAGCGGCCGAGCTCGCCGCGCCGGGCCACCGGCGGGCGACCCGCTGGACCGGCATCGGCACGTTCCTCGCCGTGGGGGTGCTGCTGGTCGTCCTCGCCCCGGCCGCGCTCTCGCCGTTCCGGCTGGAGCTGCTCGGCAAGTACCTGTGTTTCGCCATCGTGGCGGTCGGCATCCACCTGGCGTGGGGCCGTGGCGGGATGCTGACCCTGGGCCAGGGCGTCTTCTTCGGCCTCGGCGGCTACGCGATGGGCATGCACCTCAAGCTCGTCGACGCCGGCCCGGGCAAGCTGCCCGACTTCATGGTCTGGAGCGGCGTGGAGGAACTGCCCGCCCTGTGGGGGCCGTTCCGCAATCCGGCCTTCGCCCTGGCGATGGTGGTCGTCCTGCCCACCGTGGTCGCCGTCCTCCTCGGCCTGCTGGTGTTCCGCCAGCGGGTCCGCGGCGCCTACTTCGCGGTGCTCTCCCAGGCGCTCGCCGCGGCGTTCGCCATCCTGCTCGTCGGCCAGCAGGGCCTCACCGGCGGCACCAACGGCCTGACCAACGTGCAGTTCTTCTTCGGGCTGGACCTCTACGACCCGGCGCAGAAGCGGATCGTCTACTTCATCGTCGTGGGCCTGCTGGGCCTGGTCTTCGCGGCCGCCTGGCAGCTCAACCACAGCCGGTTCGGCAAGCTGCTCGTGGCCATCCGGGACGGGGAGGACCGGGTGCGGTTCCTCGGCTACGACCCGGCGATCGCCAAGGCGGCCGTGTTCGCGGTGTCGGCCGCCATGGCCGGCATCGCCGGGGCGCTGTTCGTCCCCATGGTCGGCATCCTCGGCCCGGCGAACCTCGGCGTGATCCCGTCCATCCTGATGGTGGTGGCGGTCGCGATCGGCGGCCGGTTCTCGCTGGTGGGCGCCGTCACCGGCGCGGTCCTGTTCAACTACGCCAGCACGATCCTGTCGGAGACGCTGGCCGACGGCTGGATCTACCTGCAGGGGGCGATGTTCGTGGCCGTGATGATGTGGGCACCCCGCGGGCTCGCCGGGTTGGCAGGCGACGGGTGGGGCGCGCTGGCCCGCGCCCGCCGCCCCGGCCCGCCGCCGCCCGCGCCGACACCGACCCCGCCGCTGGACAGCGCGGCG
>DASQDS010000386.1:0-3506 GCA_035634075.1 Pilimelia sp.
CGAAGTCGCCGAGCCGGAGCAGCGCGAAGACGCCGTCGAAGACGGCCAGCGCGACGGCGCCGGCGACCACTCCGGCCAGCGTCAGGCCCAGGAAGTCGCGGACCGCCACGATCCGCCGCCGCGCGTCGCGGCGTGGAAAGCCGGCCACGTCAGCCATCTCGCCCCATCAGCCGTCTCGCCCCATCACCATGTCGCCGACGAGCGTACGCGGCGCGGTGGCGCGGCTCAGGCCCAGACCCGCTGCGGCTCGGCGCGCCGCTGCGCCATCGGCACCGGCGGGTCGTACTCGCGGACCACCTCGTACCGCGTGTTGCGCTCCACCGGCTGGAAACCCGCGTCGCGGATCAGCTCAAGCAGGTCCTCGCGGTGCAGGGTGGCGGGCGTGCCGTAGGCGTCCGCGTCGTGCGTGATCTTGTATTCGACGACGGAGCCGTCCAGGTCGTCCACGCCGAAGTTCAGGGACAGCTGCGCCACCGACAGGCCGTGCATGACCCAGAAACACTTGACGTGCGGCACGTTGTCGAACAGGAGTCGGGACACCGCGAAGGTCTTGAGCGACTCCGCCGGCGAGGCCATGACCGTGCGCTCCTGGAGCCGGTTGCGGATCGTGCCATCGGCGGAGTCCACGAAGTCGTGCTGATACCGCAGCGGGATGAAGACGGCGAAACCGCCCGTCTCGTCCTGCAACTCGCGCAGCCGCAACACGTGGTCGACGCGGTGCCGGGGCTCCTCGACATGGCCGTAGAGCATGGTGGACGGCGTGCGCAGCCCCTTGGCGTGGGCCAGGCGGTGGATCCGCGACCAGTCCTCCCAGTGGGTCGCGTGGTCCACGATGTGCTGCCGGACCTCCCAGTCGAAGATCTCCGCGCCCCCGCCGGTGAGCGACTCCAGGCCGGCGTCCATCAGCTCGTCCAGGATCTCGTCGGCCGGCTTGCCGGAGATCTTCTCGAACCAGTGGATCTCGGTGGCCGTGAACGCCTTCAGGCTCACGGCCGGCAGCGCGGCCTTCAGTTCCCGCAGCACCCGCGGGTAGTACCGCCACGGCAGCGTGGGGTGCAGCCCGTTGACGATGTGCAGCTCGGTGAGCTGCTCACCCTCCATCTCCTGCGCCTTGCGCACGGCCTCCTCGACGCGCATCGTGTACGCGTCCTTCTCGCCCGGCTTGCGCTGGAACGAGCAGTACGCACAACTGGCCGAACACACGTTCGTCAGGTTGAGGTGCCGGTTGACGTTGAACATGACGCGGTCGCCGTTCAGCTCCGTGCGCCGGTGGTGGGCGAGGCGGCCGAGCCAGGCGAGGTCGTCGCTCGCGTACAGCTCCTCGCCGTCCTGCCGGGAGAGCCGCTCCCCGGCGTACACCTTCGCCTCGAGCTCCCGCTTACGCCCGGCATCCATCCGCGTCGCCTCCGCTGCCCCGCCGCGCGGGCCGGAAGCCCGCGTCTGAAAGGTCTGCCACCCGAGGGTACGTCGGCGGGGGGTCCGGCCGGGCCGCCACCCCGCCGCGTCGCTGTGACCCGCCACACCGAGCCCACGTCGTCCGAACGTCCGAGTCGCAGAAAACGCTATTGCCGCCATACTGAACAAATTGGACGGTCTAAGGTCCTTTCTCAGGCAGCCGTGACCTGTTTTCATCGACACCGTGGGCCTCTCTGAGGTAAACCCGAGTGGGGAACGACATCACGGAGGCACCGGCCGCCGTCGCGCTGTGCGATGGTGATCATCGGGGCGTACCGGGATCGGGGAGGCATGGGACAGCGCAGCCAACGGCGACCGCACGGACGGGACGGGGCAATCGGCCCAGCCCTGCGTCCGGTGGCGTGGTCCGTGCTGGCCGCTGCCGCACTCGCCGCCGGCCTGAGCGCGCCGGCGCAGGCAGCCCCGCGCCTGCCCGCGTACGCGGTCCCCGACCGGCCCGGCCAGATCCCCGACACCGGCGCGCGGCCACTACCCGCAGGCTCTGTTTCGCTACCGGGCGTAACCACGCCGGGTCCGCCCCTGACTCCCCCGCCCTCGACCGGCCTGGGCCCGCTGGCCATGCAGATCACCGCGGCCGAGACCGAGGTGGCGTCGCTCGGTGAGCAGCTCAAGCAGCTCGGCATCAGCCGCGACGAGATGCGCGCCGAGGTGCTCACCCTGGAAGCCGCGTGGCGGGCCACCGAGACGGCCGTCAAGGCGGCCGAGGAGGCCACCAAGGTCGTGGCCGAGGAGGCGTACAAGGAGGCCGCCGCCCTTCCCCCCGGCGCGTTCGGCTCCGACCTGCACGGCTTGGGCTCGCTGTCCCGGCTCGAGACGGCGGGTCCGCCGAGCGCGTCCTCGGCCGCGGCGGCCGCCGAGTTCCTCCGCGCCCAGGAGGCCGAACGCGTCGCCAACGCCGCGTACACCGAAGCGAAGGCCCGGCAGCAGGCCGCCACCGGGCGCTACACGGCCCTGCAGGCCACCTTCACCCAGCGCACCACCTCACTGCTGCAGCTCAAGCAGCGCAACGAGAGCCAACTCGTCGAGATCGAGCGCCAGCGCGAAGCGAACGAGCAGCAGCTCGGCTCGCAGTTCGTCGGCACCGGCAGCGTGGACGGCCTGCAGGCGCACGAGAAGGCCAGGGCGGCGGTCCGGTTCGCGCTCGCCCAGCTCGGCGAGGAGTACCTGTGGGGCGCGGAGGGTCCCAACAGGTGGGACTGCTCGGGCCTCATGTGGGGCGCCTACCGCTCCGTCGGGGTGACGCTCCCGCGGGTGTCCCGCGACCAGTATCAGGGCACGAAGCACCGGTCCGTATCGCGCACCGCGCTGCTGCCCGGTGACCTCCTGTTCTTCAGCAGCTCGCCGACCGACGCCGGCAAGATCCACCACGTCGGCATGTACGTGGGCGGCGGCCGCATGGTCCACTCCCCCACCTCGAACGACGTCGTCAAGGTCTCCACCGTCTGGTGGTCGCGGTTCTTCGCCGCCACCCGCGTCTTCGGCGCGATCCCCGGTCCGGCCGCCCCGCCGCCCGGCCCGCCGCCCGGCACGCCGCCCACCGGCGGCGGCTCCCCGACGCAGGGCGCGCCCCCGACCGCCGGCAACCCGTCGCCGTCGCAACCGCCGTCCGTGGGGCCGGTGCCGACCCGGAGCCCCATCCCGCTGCCCACGGCGACCAGGACCCCGCGCCCCGGCACCAACCCCACGAAGAGTCCGCTGCCCCTGCCGACCAGCGATACACCGACCCCCAGCGCCAGCCCGACGCCCACCTCGGGCGCGTCCGTCGCGTCGGTGCCGCCCACCGGCGGGGCAGCCTCCGGCTCCCCGGCCGCAGCCGACTGAGCCACCGGGGGCCTGACCGCCGGCACAAGCGTCACGTGCGCGTTCGGCCATCGATGTGGCACGGTGAACACGCGCGCGGAGCGACGGGGCTACGGCGGGCCGCGCCGCGGGTGCGGGGAGGGCGAGATGAACGAGCACAGGAAGCCGGCGTACGGCGACGACCCGCCGCGCCGGCGCCCGCCCCGGGCCGCCGACGACGTGCCGCCGCT
>DASQDS010000387.1:0-2772 GCA_035634075.1 Pilimelia sp.
TACTGGTTCTGGCGGATGGGCCCCTCCCGGTACGGCCGGGCGCTGGAGGCGATCCGCGAGGACGAGCTCGCCGCCCGGTCCATGGGCATCGACGTGGGGCGCCACCGGCTCGCCGCCTTCGTCACCTCCGGCGCGGTGGCCGGCCTGTACGGCGTGCTGTTCGCCTACTACGTGCGGCTCATCGCGCCCAGCGACTTCGACTTCACCGCTGCCGTGGACGGCCTGGTCACCGCCGTGGTCGGCGGCTCCACCATGTTCCTCGGCCCGCTGCTGGGTAGCGGGTTCCAGACGATGATCCCCGAGATCCAGCGGGCGGTCGGGGTGGAGGCGGGCTGGATCCGGCCCTTCCTGGCCGGCCTGCTGCTGCTCGTGGTGATCCTCTTCCTGCCGGGCGGGCTGACCAGCCTGATCCCGCGGCGCACCCGCGTCCCGTCGTCCTCGGGCGACCGGAGCGCGGGCGGCGCCACCGCGCCGCGCCTGGCCGCCCGCCGGCACCCGGCTCCCGGCGAGACGGTGGTCGGCCTGACCGGCCTGGCCAAGGAGTACGGCGGGGTGCACGCCGTCCGGGGCGTCGACCTGGAGGTCCGCGGCGGCGAGGTCGTGGGCCTGATCGGCCCGAACGGCGCGGGCAAGACCACCCTGGTCAACATGATCAGCGGCCTGGTGCCGCCGAGTTCGGGCAGCGCCACGGTCCTGGGGACGACGATCGGGCGGACCCCCGTGCACCGGGTGGCGGCGGCCGGTGTGAGCCGCACCTTCCAGCACTCCAAGCTGTTCAACCGGCTGTCGGCGCTGGAGAACGTGCTCGTGGGCGCGCACCTGGTCAGCCGCCCCACCTTCCTGCGCCGCCTGCTGTGGCTGCCCTCGGCCCGGCGCGACGAGCGGGCGGCCCTCGAGCACGCGGCCCGCTGCCTGGAGCGGGTCGGGCTCGGCGACCTGGCCGGCAACCGGGCGTCGTCGCTGTCCTACGGCGACCAGCGCCGGCTGGAGATCGCCCGCGCGCTCGCCTCGGAGCCCTCCCTGCTGATCCTCGACGAGCCGGCCGCCGGCATGAACCACGTCGAGGCGGCGAGGCTGTCCGAGCTCATCCGGTCGCTGGCCCGCGACGGGCTGACGATCCTCTTCATCGAGCACAACGTCGGGATGGTGCTGGAGACCTGCACGCGGGTCGTCGTCCTCGACTTCGGTGAGGTCATCGCCAGCGGCTCGCCGGGCGAGATCGCGGCCGACCCGGCCGTGATCGAGGCCTACCTGGGAACGGCGGACGACGCGGCGGGCGGCGGGTCGGTCGCCGACGGCACCCTGGCCGACCCGACCGGGGCCCGCAGCGCCGGCGCCGCGCCCGGCGCCGTCACCAACGTGAACCCGAGCGCGGCCGGCACGCTCGACCCCCCGGACACCGCCCCGAGGAACGCGACGTGAGCGACCCCGTGCTGAGTGTCGAGGACCTGCGGGTCAGCTACGGGCGGGTCGAGGCCGTCCGGGGGGTCTCCTTCGCGGTCGAGCGGGGCTCGCTGGTGACGCTGGTCGGGGCCAACGGCGCCGGGAAGTCGTCGGTGATCAACGCCGTCTCCGGGATGCTGCGCCCGGCGGGCGGGCGGATCACCTTCGAGGGACGCGACGTGACCCGGACGCCGGCCCACAAGCTGGTGGGCCGGGGACTGGTGCAGGTCCCGGAGGGCCGGCAGGTCCTGGCCACGCTCACCATCGAGGAGAACCTCCAGATGGGCGCGTGGCACACCGGTGGGACCGCCCAGCGGTCCATCGACGCCGTGTACGACCGCTTCCCGGTGCTGGCCGAGCGCCGGGCCCTGCCCGCCGGTTCGCTCTCCGGCGGCGAGCAGCAGATGCTCGCCATCGCCCGCGCCCTGGTGGCCGCGCCGACGGTCGTGCTGATGGACGAGCCCTCCATGGGGCTCGCGCCGAAGGTCGTCGACGAGGTCTTCCGGGTGATCGAGGAGATCCGGGCGTCGGGCACCACCGTGGTGCTCGTCGAGCAGAACGCCCGCCGGGCGCTCCGCGCGGCCGACCACGGCTACGTGCTGCAGAGCGGCGAGGTCGTCCACTCCGGCCCGGCGGCCGGGCTGCTCGCCGCCGAGCGCATCGTGCAGGCCTACCTCGGGGTCGAGAGCCCGCCTGGCCGGCGGTGACGCCCCGGCCCCGTCCAGAGGCTCGCCGCGAGCCTGCGAGCGGTGAGGAGGACGGGGTCCTCTTAGGGTCGGCGCGTGACCGACTGCCTCTTCTGCCGCATGGTCGCCGGTGAGATCCCCGCCGACGTCGTGCACGAGACCGACCGGACGCTGGCCTTCCGGGACATCAACCCCCAGGCGCCCACCCACGTGCTGGTGGTGCCCAAGGAGCACCACACCACGGCGGCCGCGCTGGCCCAGGCCGACCCCGACCTGCTGGGCGCCGTCGTCCGCGCGGCCTCGGCGGTCGCGGTGCAGGAGGGTCTGGCCACCGAGGACGGCGTCGAGCCCGGTTACCGGGTGGTGACCAACACCGGCCCGGCGGCCGGGCAGACCGTCCAGCACGTGCACCTGCACGTGCTGGGCGGCCGCGCCCTGCGCTGGCCGCCCGGCTGAGCCGCCCGGGTCGACGCTGTCCGCCGCCGCGTGCGCCGGCGGATCGCTCAGCCGGACCGGTCGGCGCGGGGGAGCGGGTCACCCGCCGTGATGCGGGCCCCGGTGCTGGCGACGCCGAGCCAGGTGTGGGGGTTGCCCTCCCAGCACCACCCCAGCTTCGGCGCCCTGCCCGAGATCCACAGGGCGG
>DASQDS010000388.1:0-1512 GCA_035634075.1 Pilimelia sp.
GGACTTCCATCGTTCCCTCCTCCGAGCTGCCGGCGTGGGGCGCCCCTCCGAAGAACTCTAAGAAGCGTGCTCCCGAGCCCGATCGGCCCCTGGCACAGTCGAGGGTGCTCCGGACGCCCCGGGTCCAACTGATACGCGGGCTCGTTCGCACCATGACGATGCCGACCTCTCCGCCGACGGACCCAACCAGCTTGCCACGAGTTTCATCCCCGGCGGGTCGGCCATTCCGGTGAGTAACCGATACCAAGGGCCCGGATCGTTGACTCGCCTGTGATCCCGCGTGCGCTTGTGGGGATGATTGGCTTCTCCCGGACATGGATTCGGGAGGCTGGAATGGCGGTGGCGATCACCCGGACCGAACTGTCGGCGGCGGACCTGCGGCGGGAGGCGGCGCGGACGCGGGATGCGAAGACGGCGCGTCGGATGCTGGCGATCGCGCTGGTGCTGGAGGGCCGCCCGCGGGGCGAGGCGGCGGCCCAGTGCGGCATGGACCGGCAGGCGCTGCGCGACTGGGTGCACCGCTACAACGCCGAGGGCATCGCGGGCCTGTCCGACCGGCCGGGCCGCCCCGGCCCGAAGCCTTGCCTGTCGCCGGCGCAGGAGGCCGAGGTGGAACGGTGGGTCGAGGCGGGGCCGGACCCGGCCGAGCACGGCGGTTTGGCGCGCTGGCGCCGCACCGATCTACGCGACCTCATCGAACGGCGCTTCGGGCCGCGGCTGCACGAGCGCACGGTGGGCAAGCTGCTGCGCCGGCTGCGCTTCCGGCGCCTGTCCGTGCGCCCTCGGCACCCCGAGAGCGACCCGGCGGCGCAAGAGGCGTTCAAAAAAACTTCGCCGCTCTGGTGAAGGCGGCCCTGCCGCCCGCGGCGCAGGGCAAGCCGATCGAGGTCTGGTTCCAGGATGAAGCCCGTGTGGGTCAGCAGGGCACCATCACCCGTGTCTGGGCCAGGCGGGGCTCGCGTCCGCGCGCCCCGCGCGACCGCCGCCACGCTTGGGCCTGGCTCTTCGGCGCCGCCTGCCCGGCCCGCGGCGTCGGCGCCGCCCTCGTGCTGCCGGAGGCCAACGCCGAGGCTACGGGCTTGCACCTCGCCGAGATCGGCCGCCGCGTCGCCTCCGGCGCGCACGCCATCGTCCTGTGCGACGGCGCCGGCTGGCACCAGCAGGGCGGCCGCTTGGTCGTGCCCGACAACCTCACCCTGCTGCCGCTGCCGCCCTACGCGCCGGGACTGAACGCCATGGAGAATGTGTGGGAGTACCTCCGCGGCAACCGGCTCAGCCACAAGGTTTGGGATGCCTACGACGCCATCCTCGATGCTTGCTGCGACGCCTGGAACAGCCTGGCCGAGGAGCCCCAGCGGCTGACCTCCATCACCAACCGCTCCTGGGCAAAAGCGGTCATCGAAGAGGGCCGTTGGTATAATCCGCACCCTTGCGCGGATTCAGAGTCCCGCTTCTGCGCGACGCCGGCGGCCGCGGGGAGACGGCTCGGTCCCTCCGGGCCAGCCCGGACCT
>DASQDS010000389.1:0-10485 GCA_035634075.1 Pilimelia sp.
TCCCGACCTGGGGCCGGCACCGGTGGCGGGCGCCGCGCGGTTGCTGGTCGCGGCGTGGGTGGGGACCACCCGACTGATCGACAACGCGGCACTTGACCTGTCCCCGGCCGGCGGGCGGGCAGCCGAGGGGAGGCAGCAGTGATCGTCCGGACGATGCTCAAGTCGAAGATCCATCGGGCCACGGTGACCCAGGCGGACCTGCACTACGTCGGCTCCGTCACGGTCGACGCCGACCTGCTCGACGCGGCGGACCTGTTGCCCGGTGAGCAGGTGGCGATCGTGGACGTGACCAACGGCGCGCGCCTGGAGACGTACGTCATCCCCGGGGCGCGGGGCTCCGGCGTGATCGGGATCAACGGGGCGGCGGCGCACCTCGTGCACCCGGGTGACCTGGTGATCCTGATCTCGTACGCGCAAATGGACGACGCGACGGCCCGTGCGCACCTGCCGCGGGTGGTGCACGTGGACGCCGCCAACCGGATCATCGAGCTCGGCGCCGACCCCGCGGGGGTGGCGCCCGGCATGGTCGGCGCGCCGGTTCGCGGCGATCTCGTCGTGCCCAACGCCGGACTGCGGGTAGCGTAAGTCGTCGGCCGGCGCCGGGCCGGCCGGGCGGTGCGGGGTTGTCCCACGCCCGCCGCCTACGCCGAGGTCCTGGGGAGGACGCGATGCGACGGCGCCCGACGGGGGTCGCCCACGGCCGGTCCCGCCGTACCGGGCCGGCCCTGGTGCTGCTCGGCTGCCTGGCCGCGCTGCTGCTGGGCGGGTGCGCGAAGCCGGCGGGCGTGGACGGCCGGCTGACCGACGACTGGGTGCCGGTCAGCGAGCCCAAGCCGTTCACGCCGGAGTCCGGCGTGTGCCACGCCACCGACTACGCGGAGTCGGGCTCGCTCGCCACCTTCAACCCGGTGGACTGCGCGCAGCCGCACCGCACCGAGACCTTCCACGTCGGGACGTTCACCGGCGCCGCGGCCGCGGCCGCCGCGCCGCCGAAGGAGGCCTCCGCCGCCTGGCAGGCGACCTACGCGCAGTGCGATCAGCAGGCCCGCACGTTCCTCGGGGACGACTTCCGGGAGGGCCGGCTGTGGGTGGGCGTGGTGGTGCCCACCGCGGCCGGCTGGCGCGGCGGGTCCCGGTGGTACCGCTGCGAGCTGGCGGAGATCGGCAACGTCGAGGAGTACGAGGACCCGGTCTCCCGTTCGGGCAGCCTCGCCGGCGTCCTGAAGGCGGCCTCGCCGCTGCGGCTGACCTGCTACCAGGTGACCGCGGAGGCGGACGGCAGCATCGGCAAGATGGCCGCCGCGGCGTGCAACCGGCCCCACAACAGCGAGTTCGCCGGCGTGTACCGGGCGCCCGCCGGGAGCTATCCCCGCACGGACGCGGCGTGGGAGAAGCTGCACGCCGGCTGCCTGCGGGTCGTCGGGACGTACGCCAAGGTCCCGGCCGACGCGAACCTCAAATTCCGCAGCGGCACCGTCGTGGTGCCCAACCTGCCGGCGGACTGGGCGGCCGGCAACCGCGGCATCCGGTGCTACCTGTACCTGAGTGGGGCGAAGCTGACCCGTTCGCTCGCCGGCGCCGGGGCCGCCGCGCTGCCCGTGCGGTGACGCCGCGCCCGGCGGGGGTAATGCGGATTACGCCCGGGACCCCCGCGCACCCGCCAGCAGCCCCGCAGGCGTTCACTGGGCCGATGCACGCCTCGCCACCCCCGCCTGGCCGCGCTCCGGCTGGCCTGCCGCCGCTGCCGACCCGGCTGCGGGCCCCGGACCCCGGCTGGGCCGAGACGACCGACGTGGTGGTCGTCGGCTCCGGCATCGCCGGCCTGACCGCCGCCCTGCACCTGCGCGAGGCGGGCCTGCACGTCACGGTCGTCACCAAGGTCAACATCGACGACGGGTCGACGCGCTGGGCGCAGGGCGGGATCGCCGCCGTGCTCGGCCCGCTGGACAGCCCCGCCGCCCACGCGCGGGACACGGAGATCGCCGGCGTGGGGCTGTGCGACCCGGTCGCCGTGGACGTGCTCGTGCGGGAGGGGCCGACGCGGGTGCGGGAGCTGATGCGCGCCGGCGCGGAGTTCGACCGCCACGCGGACGGCTCGCTGATGCTGAGCCGGGAGGGCGGGCACCGGGCCGACCGGATCGTGCACGCCGGCGGCGACGCCACCGGCGCGGAGGTGCAGCGGGCCCTGCACGCGGCCGTCCGCCGGGACCCGTGGATCCGCATGGTGGAGCACGCGCTGGTCCTGGATCTGCTGCGCACGGCCGACGGGGCGGCCTGCGGGGTCACGCTGCACGTCCTCGGCGAGGGCACGGAGGACGGGGTCGGCGCCGTCCTCGCCCGGGCGGTCGTGCTGGCCACCGGCGGCATGGGCCAGGTCTTCGCCGCGACCACCAACCCGGCGGTGTCCACCGGCGACGGGGTCGCGCTGGCGCTGCGGGCCGGCGCGGCCGTCACGGACGTCGAGTTCGTCCAGTTCCACCCCACCGCGCTGGCCATCGGCGGGGCCGGTGCGGACCAGCAGTCGCTGGTGTCCGAGGCCCTGCGCGGCGAGGGCGCGCACCTCGTGGACGCCGACGGCAAGCGGTTCATGGTCGGCCAGCACGAGCTGGCGGAGCTCGCGCCCCGCGACGTGGTCGCCAAGGGCATCCACCGGGTGCTGCTGGCCACCGGCGCGGACCACGTCTTCCTGGACGCCCGGCACCTGGGCGGGGCGTTCCTCGACCAGCGGTTCCCCACCATCGTCGCCTCCTGCCGGGCCGCCGGCATCGAGCCCGCGGTGGACCTCATCCCGGTGGCGCCCGCTGCCCACTACGCCAGCGGCGGCGTCCGCACGGACCTGCACGGCCGCACCACCATCCCCGGGCTGTACGCCTGCGGCGAGGTCGCCTGCACGGGGGTGCACGGGGCGAACAGGCTGGCCAGCAACTCGCTGCTGGAGGGCCTCGTCTTCGCCCGCCGGATCGCCGAGGACGTGACCAGGGAGCTGCCGGCGCAGGCTGACCCGGCGCCGGCGGGGGACGGCCCGGCCTGGGCGGTGGACCCGGTGGCCCGGCCGCGCCTGCAGCGGGCCATGACCCGGGGCGCGGGCGTGCTCCGGTCGGCGGACTCGCTGGACGCGGCGGCAGCCGCACTGCTCGCGCTGGGCGGCACCCGGGGGCCCGCCGGCACGGCGGCCTGGGAGGCGAGCAACCTGCTGACGGTGGCGGCGGCGCTGGTCGGCGCCGCGTACGCCCGCCAGGAGACCCGCGGCTGCCACTGGCGCGACGACTTCCCGGCCGCGAGCGACGGCTGGCGGGGTCACCTCGTCGGCGCGATCGGGCCGACCGGGACCATGCGGCACACCTGGGAGGCGCTGTGCTGAGGACGTCCACCGTCGAGGCGCTGGGCGCGGCGGGACTGCCGGTGGCGACGGTGACCCGGGTGGTGGAGACGGCGCTGGCGGAGGACCTCGGACCGGGGCGGCTCGACGTCACCAGCGTCGCCACGATCCCGGCCGGGCAGGTCGACACGGCCGAGGTGGTCGCGCGCGCCGACGGCGTGGTGGCGGGCCTGGCGGTCGCGGCCGCCGTGTTCGACCTGGCGGCGGCGGAGGGGCGTACCGTCGAGGTCCGGATCCGGGCCCGCGACGGCGCGCGGGTGGCCCGGGGGGACGTGCTGGCCACGGTCGCCGGCCCCACGCGCGACCTGCTGACCGCGGAGCGCACGGCGCTGAACCTGCTGAGCCGGCTGTCCGGCGTCGCCACCCACACCCGCCGGTGGGCCGACGCGCTGGCCGGCACCAAGGCGCTCGTGCTGGACACCCGCAAGACCACCCCCGGGCTGCGGGCCCTGGAGAAGTACGCCGTCCGCGCCGGTGGCGGCACGAACAAGCGGATGGGCCTGTACGACGTCGCGATGGTCAAGGACAACCACAAGCTGGCCGCGGGCGGCGTGGCCGCGGCGTACCGCCGCGTGCGGGAGGCGTTCCCCGACGTGCCGGTCCAGGTGGAGGTCACCACGGTGGCCGAGGCGCGGGAGGCGGTGGCGGCGGGGGCGGACTTCCTGCTGTGCGACAACATGTCCCCGGCGCTGCTGCGCGAGGTGGTCGGCGCGGTCGGGGGGCGGGCGGAGCTGGAGGCCACCGGCGGCCTCACCCTCGAGGTCGCCCGCGAGTACGCGGAAACCGGCGTGGATTACCTCTCGGTGGGAGCGCTCACCCACTCCTCGCCTATCTTGGACGTCGCCCTCGACCTGCGGCCCCGGAGCTGACGGCAATGCTGCTGTGCATCGACATCGGCAACACCAACACCGTGCTGGCCACCTTCGACGGTGAGAAGCTCGTGCACTCCTGGCGGGTGAAGACCGACGCGCAGGCCACGGCGGACGAGCTGGGCCTGCTCTACCGCGGCCTGCTGGCCGGCGACGCGGTCGAGGTCACCGGGGTGGCGGCCTGCTCGACGGTGCCGTCGGCGCTGCGCTCGCTGCGCGCCATGCTGGCCCGCTACTACGCCCGGCTGCCGTGCCTGATCGTGGAGCCCGGCGTCCGGACCGGGGTGCAGCTGGCGATCGACAACCCGAAGGAGGTCGGCGCCGACCGGGTGGTCAACACCCTGGCGGCGTACACCCTCTTCGGCGGGCCCTCGATCGTGGTGGACATCGGCACCACGAACACGTTCGACGTGATCAGCGCCCGGGGCGAGTTCCTCGGCGGCGCCTTCACCCCCGGCATCGAGATCTCCTTCGACGCGCTCGCCGCCCGCGCGGCCCAGCTGCGCAAGGTGGAGCCGGCCCAGCCGCGCTCGGTCATCGGCAAGAACACCGTGGAGTGCCTCCAGGCGGGGATGTTCTTCGGCTACGCCGGGCTGATCGACCGCATCGTCGAGAAGATGACCGAGGAGCTCGGCCCGCTGCGGGCCGTCATCGCGACCGGCGGGCTCGCCCCGGTCGTCGTCGCGGAGTGCCGCACGGTCACCCACCACGAGCCGATGATCACGCTCATCGGGCTCCGGATGGTCTACGAGCGCAACGCGGTGGCCTGAGGCGGCCGCGGGCCCGGGCCGCGCGGCGCCGGAAACGCGCTCGGGGCCCGCCTGCCAGGTTGAGTACGCTCGCCGTGAGTTTGCCGTCCCGTCCAGCGGTCCGCCGCCCCCACAGGAAGTCCTGCCGTGACCGAGCCCCAGCCCGTCCCCGTGGACCCCGCCGACGATCTCCCGGAGCAGATGCGGGTCCGCCGTAGCAAGCGGGACCGGCTGCTCGCCGACGGCGTGCCGCCCTACCCGGTGGGCTTCGACCGCACCGCGACGCTGGCGGAGGTCCGCCAGCGGTACGGCGACCTGCCGGTGGACCACGCCACCGGCGACGCCGTGGGCGTGACGGGCCGGGTCATCTTCATCCGCAACACCGGCAAGCTGTGCTTCGCCACGCTGCGGGCGGGCGACGGCACCGAGCTGCAGGCGATGCTGTCGCTGGACCGGGTGGGTCCGGCGGCCCTGGAGCAGTGGAAGCAGGTCGTCGACCTCGGCGACCACGTCGGCGTCACCGGCGAGGTGATCACCAGCCGTCGCGGTGAATTGTCCGTTCTAGCGGATTCCTGGGCGATGACGGCGAAGGCCCTGCGGCCGCTGCCGGTGGCGCACCGCCCGCTGAGCGAGGAGGCGCGCGTCCGCCAGCGGTACGTCGACCTCATCACCCGGCCGCAGGCCCGGCGGACGGTCCGGACGCGGGCCACCGTGGTGCGGGCGCTGCGCGATTCGATGCACGCGCGGGAGTTCGTGGAAGTGGAGACGCCGATGCTGCAGTTGCTGCACGGCGGCGCAACCGCACGGCCTTTCGTGACCCACAGCAATGCGCTCGACACGGATTTATATCTCCGTATCGCTCCGGAACTGTTCCTGAAGCGCTGTGTAGTCGGCGGGATCGAGCGCGTCTTCGAGATCAACCGCAACTTCCGTAACGAGGGTATCGACTCTTCGCACTCGCCCGAGTTCGCGATGCTCGAGGCATACCAGGCGTACGGTGACTACAACACCATGGCCGCCCTCACCCGGGAGCTGGTCCAGGAGGCGGCGTACGCGCTCGGCGGGTCGCACACCGTCGTACACGCCGATGGCACGGAGTTCGACCTCGGCGGGCAGTGGGCGTCGGTGACGCTCTTCGGCGTGCTCTCCGACGCCATTGGCGAAGAGGTGACGGTGGAAACGCCACTCGCCAAGCTGACGGAGTACGCCCACAAGCACAACGTCGGGGTGGACCCGAAGTGGGGCCCCGGCAAGCTGGCGGAGGAGTTGTTCGAGGAGCTGGTGGTGCCCGGCCTGCGGCAGCCGACCTTCGTGCGCGACTATCCGGCCGAGACCAGCCCGCTGACCAGGGAACACCGCACGCAGCCCCGGCTGGCGGAGAAGTGGGACCTCTACGTCCTCGGCATCGAGCTGGCCACCGCGTACTCGGAGCTGGCCGATCCGGTCGTGCAACGGGAGCGGTTGCAGGCCCAGGCGCGGCTCGGGGCAAAGGGCGACGACGAGGCGATGCGGGTCGACGAAGACTTCCTGCGCGCCCTGGAGTACGGAATGCCGCCGGCCGGGGGAGTCGGAATGGGAATCGACCGGCTGCTCATGACGCTCACCGGGCTCGGAATTCGGGAAACCATCCTCTTCCCGCTCGTCCGGCACTCCGCTGCGCCGTCCATTGACGCTCGGCGCAAGCTTTAGGTTATTGTTCTGGGCAGAACCACAACTTTGCCCGGAGGGACAACCGCACGTGGCCAAGCAGATCATCCACAAGCTCGTCGACGACCTCGACGGCGGCGACGCGGACGAGACCGTGAAGTTCGCGCTGGACGGTATTCAGTACGAGATCGACCTGTCGAAGAAGAACGCCGCCAAATTGCGGGACGCTTTCGCGCCGTACGTGGGGGCCGGTACCAAGGTCGGCCGCGGCGGTGTGGTCGTGGGTGGCCGGGCCGCGCGTGGGCGCGGCGGGGCCGCGGCGGACCGCGAGCAGAACCGGGCGATCCGGGCCTGGGCCAAGCGCGAGGGGCGGGACATCTCCGACCGGGGCCGCATCCCGCAGGAGATCGTGGAAGAGTTCCACGCGAAGGCCGGCCACTGAGTCGGCTGTCGCGCGAAGGCCGGCACTGAGTCGGCTCCCACGCGAGGCCGGCGGCGGTGAGCCGGCAACCAGGATTCGGTCAACGGGGCCCGCGGCGACGTCGCCGCGGGCCCGGTTTCGCCCTTGGTGCGGCTTACCCGGCCGGCGGCCCGGTGTCGTCATCCACAGCCTGTGGACAGCGTTACCCACACCTGTGGACAACCGGCTGCGGGCATCGCCCGGGTGGCGGTAATTTCGCTCTGCGCGTACACCGCGGGCTCGGGGAACACCGGTTGAGCCGGCACAGTTGGGGAAAACGTCGCACAGGCGTCCCGGGAGGGCAGGCGGGTGGACTGAAGAGTCGGTCCACGGCGATAGAGTGATAGCACGGACATCCGTCGGGTGTCCGGGCGCCGCCCCCGCCAAGACCATGGCGCACGGCACGTGAGGAGCACGAGGGATGTTCGAGCGGTTCACCGACCGAGCGCGAAGGGTTGTCGTCCTGGCTCAGGAAGAGGCCCGGATGCTCAACCACAACTACATCGGCACGGAACACATCCTGCTCGGTCTCATCCATGAGGGTGAGGGCGTCGCGGCTAAGGCCCTGGAGAGCCTCGGCATCTCCCTCGAGGGCGTCCGCCAGCAGGTTGAGGAAATCATTGGCCAGGGTCAGCAGGCGCCGAGCGGGCACATCCCGTTCACCCCGCGGGCGAAGAAGGTGCTGGAGCTGTCGCTGCGCGAGGCGCTGCAGCTGGGGCACAACTACATCGGCACGGAGCACATCCTGCTGGGGTTGATCCGTGAGGGTGAGGGCGTTGCCGCCCAGGTGCTGGTCAAGCTCGGCGCCGACCTCAACCGGGTCCGCCAGCAGGTGATCCAGTTGCTGTCCGGCTACCAGGGCAAGGAGCCGGCCGCCGCCGGGACCGCGACCGGGGAGGCCGCGCCGTCGACCAGCCTGGTGCTGGACCAGTTCGGCCGCAACCTGACCCAGGCCGCCCGGGAGGGCAAGCTCGACCCGGTGATCGGCCGGGAGAAGGAAATCGAGCGGGTGATGCAGGTCCTCTCCCGCCGGACCAAGAACAATCCCGTCCTCATCGGCGAGCCGGGTGTGGGTAAGACGGCGGTGGTGGAGGGCCTGTCCCAGCGCATCGTCAAGGGCGAGGTGCCCGAGACGTTGAAGGACAAGCAGCTCTACACCCTCGACCTGGGTGCGTTGGTCGCCGGCTCGCGGTATCGGGGTGATTTCGAGGAGCGCCTGAAGAAGGTCCTCAAGGAGATCCGCACCCGCGGCGACATCATCCTGTTCATCGACGAGATCCACACGCTGGTCGGCGCCGGCGCCGCCGAGGGCGCGATCGACGCGGCGAGCATCCTCAAGCCCATGCTGGCCCGCGGCGAGCTGCAGACCATCGGTGCCACGACCCTGGACGAGTACCGCAAGCACCTGGAGAAGGACGCCGCGCTCGAGCGCCGGTTCCAGCCCATCCAGGTCGGTGAGCCGTCGTTGGCGCACACGATCGAGATCCTCAAGGGTCTGCGGGATCGGTACGAGGCGCACCACCGGGTGAGCATCACCGACGCAGCGCTGGTCGCGGCCGCCACTCTGGCGGACCGGTACATCTCGGATCGGTACCTGCCGGACAAGGCCATCGACCTGATCGACGAGGCCGGCGCGCGGATGCGGATCCGTCGGATGACCGCGCCGCCGGATCTGCGGGACTTCGACGAGCGGATCGCGCAGGTGCGCCGGGACAAGGAGTCCGCGATCGACGCGCAGGACTTCGAGCGGGCGGCGCAGCTGCGGGACAAGGAGAAGCAGCTGCTGGGTCAGAAGGCGCAGCGGGAGAAGGAGTGGAAGGCCGGCGACCTGGACGTGGTGTCCGAGGTCGACGACGAGCAGATCGCCGAGGTCTTGGCGAACTGGACGGGTATCCCGGTGTACAAGCTGACCGAGGAGGAGACCTCCCGGCTGCTGCGGATGGAAGACGAGCTGCACAAGCGGGTCGTCGGCCAGTCCGACGCGGTCAAGGCGGTGTCCAAGGCGATCCGGCGCACCCGCGCCGGGCTGAAGGACCCCAAGCGGCCGTCCGGGTCGTTCATCTTCGCCGGCCCGTCCGGCGTCGGTAAGACCGAGCTGTCCAAGGCGCTGGCGGAGTTCCTGTTCGGCAGCGAGGACGCGCTCATCCAGCTGGACATGTCGGAGTTCCACGACCGGTACACGGTGTCCCGGCTCGTCGGTGCCCCGCCCGGGTACGTCGGTTACGACGAGGGTGGGCAGTTGACGGAGAAGGTGCGCCGGCGGCCGTTCTCGGTGGTGCTGTTCGACGAGATCGAGAAGGCCCACCCGGATGTGTTCAACACCTTGTTGCAGATTCTGGAGGACGGGCGGCTGACCGATGGTCAGGGCCGGATCGTCGACTTCAAGAACACGGTGATCATCCTGACCACGAACCTGGGCACCAGGGACGTGGCCAAGGCGGTGTCGTTGGGGTTCCAGGCGTCGGAGGACACCGAGAGCAACTACGAGCGGATGAAGCAGAAGGTCAACGACGAGCTGAAGCAGCACTTCCGCCCGGAGTTCCTCAACCGCATCGATGACACCATCGTGTTCCACCAGCTCACGCAGCCGGAGATCCTCTCGATCGTGGACATCATGATCGCCCGGATCGAGTCGCAGCTGCGGAACAAGGACATGAGCATGGAGTTGACCGACAACGCCAAGAAGTACCTGTCCCAGAAGGGCTTCGACCCCGTCCTGGGCGCCCGCCCGCTGCGCCGTACGATCCAGCGGGACATCGAGGACAATCTGTCCGAGCGGATCCTGTTCAACGAGCTCAAGCCCGGCCAGATCGTCGTCATCGACTGCGAAGGCGACCCCAACGACACCGACAAGTCCAAGCTGGTGTTCCGCGGCGCCGAGAAGGCAGTCCCGGTGCCGGAGACCGTCCCGGCCGAGCTGGGCTCCGGGGCTCCGACCGAGGAGTAACTGACCCGGGTCCACCGCACGCCACGAAGGGCGGCGAGCCACCGGCTCGCCGCCCTTCGCATGCCCTGCCATCGCCGGGCCGGCCACCACCGGGCTTCGGCCGCCTGCGGCGGCGGGCCGCCCGTCAGCCGGGCCCTGGGTTGCCGATCGCCTCGCCGGCCAGCACGAAGTCGGGCCCGGCGGGCTCCACCAGGCCGTCCGCCACCAGCCCCGCCAGCGCCCGCGCGCGCTGGGCGGCGTCGGTCCACACCAGGTCCAGCCGCTGGCGCGGCACCGGCCCGGTGGACTCCCGCAACACGGCCAGCAGCAGCCCGCGCACCTGGCGGTCGGTGCCGGCGTACTGCTGCGGCCGGCGGGTCGGCCCGGCGGGAGCCGCCGCGCCGCCCAACCGCCAGGCGCACCCCTCGGCGAGCGGGCAGCGCGGGCAGCGGGGG
>DASQDS010000390.1:0-2924 GCA_035634075.1 Pilimelia sp.
TACGGCGGGGAGGAATTCGGAGCGCTCGTCCTCGGCGTGCCGGCGGCCGAGGCGGCCGAGGTGGTGGAGCGGCTGCGGGCGGCCACGCCAATGGGCCAGACCCTTTCCGCCGGCGTGAGACCTCCACACCACCGCATCCCGGATCAGGTCGGCCCCTAAGAAGCCGCCGCCCGACGCCGAATGGAGTTCCTGGAGAGGGCACGTCGTCGCGGGGAGTGAAGATGCGGGTGGGCGGACGGGGCTGGCTGGCAGCCGCCTTCGTCGCGAGCGCGGCCATGCAGGCGGGAATGCTGCTGTGGCCGGCATCCGCCCTGCCGGTCAGCGGCCTCGTGCTGCCCGTGGCGAGCGGGTGGGCCGCGGTGAACCTCCTGCGTGCGGCCCGCCGGGACACGGGCCGGCCGGCGACGGTCTGGGCCCTGGGCGGCGCGGCCGCCGCGCTGTGGACCGTGGCCCTGGTCTGGTTCGCCACGCATCAGCTGCTGCACGGGCGGCCGGCCCCACACCCCTCCCCGGCCGACGTGCCCAACCTGCTCGCCGTGGTGCTGACGGTCGCCGCACTGCTGTTGCTCGTCCGGCCGCCCCGGACGGTGCTGGGCCGGGGCCTGATGCTCCTGGACGGCCTCCTGCTCACGACCGCCCTGCTGGGCGTGGCCCGGTTGGTGGCGCTGCCGGAGGTGCCGAAGCGACCGGTGGACGCGTACGGCGACTTCGCCATCGTCTACCCCCTCGCGTCGGTGCTGATGCTCGCCGTCGCGCTGCTGTTCATCGCCGGTGACGCGCGGGGCACCGGCCGTGCGCTGGCCACCTTCTGCACCGGGCTGGCCGTCTCCTGCGCCAGCGGCTTCGTCGCCATCGCCACGTCGGGCTTCTCCGCGACGGCGCAGGGCGCGGGCGGCAACGCGGCCCTGCTGCTCGGCCTCCTGATCACCGGTGCGGCCACGCACCGCCCGCCGCCGCCCGCCCAGCTGGTCGCCTGGGACCCGGCCACGCCGCTCGGCCGGATGCTGCCGTACGTCCCGGTGCCGGTGATCTTCTGCTGTGCGCTGTACGCCCGGCTCACGACGGGCGCGTTCGACCCGCTGCTGGCCGGCGCGGGGTGCCTGCTGGTGGGCATGGTGCTCTGCCGCCAGTTCCTGATGCTGCGCCTCAACTCCCAGCTCACCCTGGCGCTGACCGAGCAGCGCCGCGAGTTCGCGCACCAGGCGCGCCACGACCCGCTCACCGGGTTGGCCAACCGCACGCTGCTGGCGGAGCGGCTGGCGGCGGCAGTGGCCACGGCGGCCGCGGGGACGGGCCCGGCCGGCTGCGAACCGGCACTGCTTCTCGTGGACCTCGACGGCTTCAAGGCCGTCAACGACAGCCTCGGCCACGCCGCCGGGGACGAGCTGCTGGTCGCGGTCGCCGGGCGGCTGCGGGGGTGCGCCGGCCCCGGCGACACGGTGGCGCGGTTGGGCGGCGACGAGTTCGCAGTCCTGCTGGCCGCCGTGCGCGGCCCCGCCGACGTGGCCGCCGTCGCACACGACGTCCTGGCGCAACTGATGGTGCCCGTCGCCGTGGCGGACGGGGACATCCCGGTCCGGGCCACCATCGGCGGGTCCATCGCCGACCCGAACGACCGGTCGGACGCCGACCGGCTGCTGCGGGACGCCGACATCGCGTTGTACGCGGCCAAGGCGGACGGCAAGGGCCGGTTCCGGCTGGCGGACGCGGGCCTGCGCGCCAGCACCCGGGAGCAGATGAAGCTCGACCGGGAGCTGCGCGGCGCCGTCGACCGCGGCGAGCTGGAGGTCTTCTACCAACCGATCGTCGAATTGCACACCGGCCTGATGGTCGGCGCCGAAGCGCTGCTGCGGTGGCGGCACCCGGAACGGGGGCTCCTCGCCCCCGGGCTTTTCCTCCCCGCGGCGGAGGCGGCGGGGATGCTGCCGGACATCGACCGCTGGGTGCTGCTGGTGGCGTGCCGCCAGGCGCGGGAATGGCGACGGCAGGCACCGGAGTTCGCCGTCAGCGTGAACATCTCGGCCGGTCACCTGACCGGTTCCACGCTGGTCCACGACGTGACGTCCACGCTCGCCGCGACCGGGCTGCCGGCCGACGCCCTCGTCCTGGAACTCACCGAAACGGCCCTGGTGACCGACACCGCCACCGCCGCGGCCGTGCTGGCGGAGGTGGTCGCCCTCGGGGTCTCCGTGGCCCTCGACGACTTCGGCACCGGGTACTCGTCGTTGACCTACCTGCGTACGCTGCCGATCCACACCATCAAGATCGATGGCTCGTTCGTCCAGGGCCTGGGCGACGGGGCCGCGAACGACGCGGTCGTCCGGGCGATCCTGGACCTGGCCGAGACGCTGGGCCTGCGCCAGGTCGCCGAGGGCGTGGAGACCGAGGAGCAGGCCGCCAGGCTACGCAGCCTGCGGTGCAGGCTGGCCCAGGGGTACCACTTCTCCCGGCCCGTCCCGGCGATCGAGCTCGGCCGGCTCCTCGCCGCGTCCGCTGCACCCGCCCGCGTCCCGGGTGTAGCCCGCGTCCCGGTGTAGCGCACAGCACGCCGGACCCGGCGCGCTCCCCGGCGCCTACAGGCAGCACCAGCAATAGAGCTGGTCACCGGCCGCGCGCGCCCGCCGGGCAAGCGCCACGAGGTCGCTGACGAGGGCGAGCAGCAGCGTGCCGTCGCCGTCCTGCCCCGCGTCGACGGCCACGAAGTCCTCTGACTCGGACCACTTGACCACGATCTCGGGCAGCGCGTCGTCGGGGGCCTCGGCGAGCCAGTCCCGCACGTGCGGCCCCAGCCGCTCCACCCACGCCTCACTCACCGAGGAGCGGCTCAGCCCGTGGGCGTCGACCAGCTCGGGCGTCCACGGCACCCCGCGGACGAACGCGACGAGCTGCCCGAGGGTCACGACCGGGTCGATGCCGCGCGCCGC
>DASQDS010000391.1:0-6124 GCA_035634075.1 Pilimelia sp.
GCCGCCGCGACCGCGTTCGGGCTGTGGCGCCGCGGGCACGACGGCCGGCTGCTCCCGGTGACCGCCGCCGGCCAACCGACTGGCGCCGCCGGCCAACCGACTGGCGCCGCCGGCCAACCGACTCCCGCCGCCGGCCGTGACGGTGACGCCGCGGCGCCGGCCGTCCACGGTCGGGCGGCGCCCCCGGTGGCCCCCGAGCTGCTGGCCGCGTTGGGCGTCGTGCCGGGGCAGGTGACGTTGCTCCAGTTTTCCACCGCGTTCTGCGCCCCGTGCCGGGTGACCCGGCGGGTGTGCGGCGAGGTGGCGCGCCTGCTCGACGGCGTCCGCCACGTCGAGGTCGACGCGGTGAGCCACCTGGACGCCGTCCGGGCGCTCGGCGTGTGGCGTACGCCCACCCTGTTGATCCTGGACGGCGCCGGCCGGGTGGTCCAGCGCGCCGTCGGCGCACCGACCACGGCCCAGGTGGTCGCGGCCGTCGCGCCGCTGCTGCCGGCGGCGGTCACGCCGTGAGTGCCGCCGGTACGGGGGAGCCGGTGGTGCGCCGCCTGCCGGCGGTCACGGGGCGGCTGGCGGTGGACCCGGGCCGCCTCGCGGCCCCCGTGTCGGCGCGGCTGAAGCCCGTCGACCCCTCCATCCCCTGAAGGATCCCCCATGCTGCTCGATCCGCGCGGGCCACGCTTCGCCGCCGCCGTCACCGCCGTCGTACTCGTCGTCGTCCTGCTCACCGGCTCCGGCTGGCTCGCGCTGGCGCAGGCCGCCGTCTTCGCCGCCGCCGCCGTGGACCCGCGCCGCGCGCCGTACGGCCTGCTCTACCGCGCCGTCCTGGGGCGCCGGCTGCCGCCGCCCACGGAGCTGGAGCCGGCCGCCCCGGTGCGCTTCGCGCAGCTGGTCGGCCTGATCTTCCTCAGCGTCGCGGCGGCCGGCTACCTGGCCGGGGCGCCGGCGCTGGGCCTGACCCTGACCGCCCTGGGGCTGGTCGCGGCGTTCCTCAACGCGGCCTTCGGGCTGTGCCTGGGCTGCGAGGTCTACCTGGCGGCGCGCCGGCTGACGCACCGCCCGGTGGCGCGCCGCGTGCCGGCCCCGGGCGCCTGAACGGCCCGGGCTAGAACTTCGGCGCGTCCGGTGCCTCGAGCAGGCCCAGCCGCAGCGCAGTCATCAGCGCCTGCGCGCGGTTGGCGGCGCCCAGCTTCTCGTACAGCTTCGAGATGTGCGTCTTGGCCGTCGACTCGCTGACGAAGAGCTGCTTGGCGATGCCGGCCACGCTCATGCCGTCGGCGAGGAGCCGCAGCACCTGGCCCTCCCGGGGGGAGAGCTGCGGACCCTGCGGCGCCAGCCGGCGCTTCATCGCCTCGGCGAGGTCGGCCGCGGTGAACGCGCTCGGGGCCGACGCGGCGTGCCGGGCGGCTGCCACGACCTCGTCCGCCGGGGCGGTCTTGGGCACGAAGGCGCTCGCGCCGGCCTCCAGGGCGCCGAAGAGCTGGTCGTCGCCCGCGTACATCGTCAGGACCACGATGCCGATCGTGGCGCTGGACTTGCGTAGCGCCCGGGTGGCCTCCAGGCCGCTGCCGTCGGGCAGGCGCAGATCCATGATGACGACGTCGGGCTGCAGCGCGCCGGCCTGCCGCACCGCCTCGGCGGCGGTGGCGGCCTCCCCGACCACCTCGAACTGCCGGTCGCGCTCGAACGCGTGCCGCAGGCCCTTGCGGATGAGGTCGTGGTCATCGACAAGGAGGACCTTGTAGCGCATCGTCGGCGGCGGCGTGGGGCTCGTGGTCATGCTGGGCTTACTCCCCTTCTGAGGCTGTCACGCTATCGCGCACGCTATCGCGCCGATGCGACGTTCCCAGCACCACCGCAACTGTTGTGCCGCTGGGGTGTCGTGGCCTGATCTCCAACCGGCCACGGATACGTTCCGCTCTCTCTTTCATGATCGCAAGGCCGTAGCGGCCGTCCGACCGCTGGTCACCGATGCCTTGTCCATCGTCCGACACCTCGATCTGGGTGTACGGCGGGTCCACCGCACAGGTGACCCAGAGATTCGTGGCGCCCGCGTGTTTGCGCGCATTGGTGATCGCTTCCTGCGCGATCCGGAGCAGCTCGGCCTCGGTGGCGGCGGGCAGGCGGGCGGTCGACTCGTCCAGCGAGAGGTGCACGCGCAGCCCCGCCGAGGCGCCGACCGTCCGGGCGTACTCGGCGATGGCCGCCGCCAGGCCACCGTGCCGGTCGACCTCGCTGCGCAGCTCGAAGAGGCTAAGCCGCAGCTCAGTGATGACGCGGGTGACCTCGCCGCGCAGCAGGCGGAGTTCTTCTGCCGTCTGCTCCGCCTCCGCCGGCAGGCTCGCCAGCGCGTTGTCGATGCCGTAGCCGACCATGACCAGCTCCTGGGCCACCCCGTCGTGGATCTCCCGGGCGAGCCGCTGCCGCTCCTCGTTGGTGGCCAGGGAGCGGACCTCGTCGAAGAGGAGCGCCGCCTCCAGCCGGAGGGCCGCGGGGGCCACCAGGTTCGCCACCCGGGAGACCGCGGGCGCCGGGTACGCCGCCGCAATGTCCGCCTCTAGAGTCATCAATCCGACAGTACGGACACCCGCCACGAGCGGCACCACCAGTGCCGAAACATCCCCGCCACGATGCGAGCGCGCCTGCGAGCGGTTCGCCGTCTGCGGTTGCTGGCTGGCCCAGGCGTCCGCGATCGCCGAATCCGCATCGATCGTGGTTTCCCAGTCCACCCTGTCCGCGCCCGTCTGCGCGAGGACCACGAGCCGGCCGCCGCCGCTGGCCGACAGCACCGCCGACCGGTCCACCCGGGCCACCGAGCGGACCTCCTCCAGCAGGTGCTCCGAGATGCTTCCCGGGTCCAGCGTGGCGCCGGGCAGCTGGCGGGCCACGCTGCGCAACTGGGTGAGCAGCCGGGTCGCCTCGGCGTACGGCTGGGGCTGTGGCCGGATGTCCCGGGTGATCATCGCCCGCTGGAGGGCCCCGGTCGCCACGGTGCCGAGCGCGGCGACCACCAGCCACTGCCCGCACACCGCGACGAAACCGACATCGCCGAGCTGGTCGTCGCCGGCGACCAGCGCCGACAGCGTGAGGGTCGCGGCCGCGACGGCGAGCAGGGCGAACGCCTCGCGGGTGCGCCGCTGCAGCGCCGCGGCGGTCATCGGCACCCCCAGGTACGGCAGGACGGCCGCCGCGCCGAGCCCCGAGCCCACCGTGCCGGCCGCCTCCGCCGCGGCGGCCACGTCGGTGGCGGCGAGGCCGATGAGCACCATCTCGAGCGCCCGCCCGGCCGGCCCGAGCACCCGGTGCCCGGGGAACGCCACGGCCGGGGCGCCGGCCACCGCGAGCAGGGCGATCCAGCGCAACTGCGTCACGTCCCGGGTCGCGACGACGGTCAGGACGGCCACGAGGGCCAGCATGGTCAGCCGGGCTGCGACGGCCAGCGGATGCGGGCGGACAGGCGGGCCGGAATCGGGACGCACGTGCAGGATCGTAGACCGCGCACGGGCGGCCCGCTCCGGCACGACAGGACAGTCGTCCCCCACTCACCCGGCCGACTCGGCCGGCCGATCAGCCACGACGCCGCTCCGGCCCGCTAGCCGGGGGCGTAGAGGGCGGCGATGTCGTCCGCGTACCGCTCCTGGAGCACCGCTCTTTTGATCTTGAGCGAGGGGGTCAGCTCGCCGGCCGCCTCCGTGAAGTCGGTCGGCAGGACCCGGAACGCCTTGATGCCCTCCGCCTTCGACACCGCCGCGTTCGCCGCCGCCACGGCAGCCTGGAGGTCGCCCCGCAGCGCCGGGTCGTCCCGCAGCTCCGCGACCGTCGCCGTGGGCGGGTGCCCGTGCGCGGCCAGCCAGCCCGGCCAGGCGTCCGGGTCGACGGTCAGCAGCGCGGCGATGAACGGCCGCTGGTCGCCGACCACCACGCACTGGCTGACCAGCGGGTGCGCCCGCACGCCGTCCTCCAGGGCGGCCGGTGCCACGTTCTTGCCGCCAGCGGTCACGATGAGCTCCTTCTTGCGCCCGGTGACCCGCAGGTAGCCGTCGTCGTCCAGCTCCCCCAGGTCGCCGGTGTGGAACCAGCCGTCCGCATCGAGCGCCTCGGCGGTCGCCGCCGGGTTGTTGCGGTACTCCCGGAAGACCAGGTCGCCGCTCACCAGGATCTCGCCGTCGTCGGCCGTCCGCACCGTCACGCCGGGCAGCGGCCGGCCCACCGTGCCGATCCGGATCGCGCCGGGCAGGTTGCCCGTGACGGCGGGGGAGGTCTCGGTCAACCCGTACCCCTCCAGCACGGTGACGCCCACGCCGCGGTAGAAGTGCCCCAGCCGGGCGCCCAGGGGCGCCCCGCCGGAGATCGCCCACGCGCACCGGCCGCCCAGCGCCGCGCGGATCCGGCGGTACACCAGCCGGTCGAGCAGCGCGTGCTGCGCCTTCAGCAGCAGGCTGGGCCCGCCTGGCGTGTCCAGCGCCTCGCTGTACGCCACCGCGACGCGCTCCGCCCGGACGAAGACCCGGCCCCGCCCCGCCGCGTCGGCGCGCTGCCGGGCGGCGTTGTAGACCTTTTCGAAGACCCGCGGGACCGCCAGCACGAAGGTCGGCCGCACCTGGCGCAGCTCGGCCGTCAGATCCCGGGCGTCGGCGGTGTGCGCCAGCCGGGCGCGGGCCTGCACGGCCCCCAGCTGGATCAGCCGGGCGAACGAGTGCGCCAGCGGCAGGAACAGCAGCGTGCCGGCGCCGGGGCGGAACAGCTCGTCGAGCGCGGCCACGGCGTTCGCCACGTCGGAGTGCATGTTGCGGTGCGTCAGCACGCAGCCCTTCGGCCGGCCGGTCGTGCCGCTGGTGTAGATGATGGTGGCGACGTCGTCGGCGGTGACCGCCCGGCGCCGTGCCGCGACCTGGCCGGGGTCGATCCCGGCGCCGGCGGCGACCAGTCCGCGCACGTCCCCCACGTCGATCTGCCACACCCGCGCCAATGCCGGCAGGTCCTCGCGCAGGCCCGCCACCAGCAGCGCGTGCGCGGCGGTCTCGACGAAGCAGGCGGTGGCGCCCGAGTCGGCCAGGATCCAGGCCACCTGCTCCGCGCTGGACGTCTCGTAGATCGGCACGGTGATGGCCCCGGCGGCCCAGATCGCGTAGTCCAGCAGCGTCCACTCGTACCGCGTCCGGCTCATCAGCGCGACCCGCGCGCCCGGCGTGACCCCGGCCGCGACCAGGCCGAGCGCCACGGCCGCGACCTCGTCCCGGAATTCTGCACAGGTCACGTCGGCCCAGCCCGCCGGCGTGCGGCGGGCGAACTGCACGGCGTCCGGCGCGGCCTCGGCATTGTCCCAGACCGGGTCCGTCAGGTTGGCTGTCGCACCGATCGTCGCCAGCGGCGGCACGGAGAACTCGCGCACCGCACACCCCCTCCCGAAACCGTCATCCGCAACCTACCGCCGCGGCCGGTGGCCCGGCGGGCCGTGTGCCCGGCGGGCCCCCGCCCGGGTAGCCTCCCCAGCATGGCCGACTCCTCGACCCAGTCGATCGTGATCGCGGCCACCCCGCAGCGGGTGGCCGAGGTGATCTGTGACTTCGCCCGGTACCCGGACTGGGCGCCCGCCTTCCAGCGGGTCGAGGTGATCGAGGAGTACGAGGACGGCTACGCCAGCCAGGTCCGGTACACCATCGACGCCGGTGTGCTCGCCGACGAGTACACGTTGACCTACGAGTACGCCGCGGACATCTCGCGCATCGAGTGGCACCTGCCGCAGCCGTCGAAGATGCAGCGCTCCCAGACCGGCTCGTACGACATCGTGGACAACGGCGACGGGACGGCCACCGTGACCTACACACTGGAGGTCGAGCTCTCCATCGGCATGCTCGGCATGTTCAGGCGAAAGGCCGAAAAGGCGATCATGGACACGGCGCTGCGCCAGCTCAAGCGCCGCGTCGAGAGCCTCGACGCGGGTTAGGGAGGCACACGTGGACGGCACGGGTCCGGGCTCCGCCCGGGAGGAGGCCGAGCGGTTGGTCGCGTCGGCGCTGGGCGCCGCGTCGCTGGCCGCCCGCCGGCTCGCCCGGTCGGGCGGCCAGCGGGACGACCCGTGGGCCGGCGCGTCGGCCGTGCTGTCGTCCCTGCTGGGAGCATCCGG
>DASQDS010000392.1:0-5582 GCA_035634075.1 Pilimelia sp.
CTGGCGCTGGCGCTGGCGGCGGGTGTCGGGGTGGCGGTCGGCGCGGGCTCCGGCCCGCCGCAGGCGCCCACCGCCGTGACGGCCAGGAGGGCGGCGAGGCGCGGACGACACCGTGGTCGGGCGGACACGCCTGCCATCCCACCAGTACGGCGCGCCCGGCGGCAACTCACGGGCCGGCTCAGCCCACCTGGGTCAGCAGCGTGACCGGGGCACCGTCGCCGGCGTACCGGTAGGGCTCCAGCTCCGCGTCCCAGGCGGTGCCGAGCGCCTTGTCGAGCGCGTGCGCGAGTGCCTCCGGAGCGCGGGCGGACGCCATGATGGCCCGGAGCCGGTCCTCGCCGAGCTGGACGTCGCCGGCCACGCCCATGGTGGCCCGGAACAGCCCGCGGGCGGGGACGAACATGAACCGTTCGCCGTCGTTGCCGGGGCTGGGCTCCTCGGTCACCTCGAAACGGATCATTGGCCACTGTCTGAGGGCAGCAGCCAGCTGCGCACCGGTCCCCGGCCGGCCGGTCCAGCCGCACTCGGCCCGCTGCGCGCCGGGATCGGCGGGCTGCGGCGTCCAGTGCAGGTTGACCGGCGCGGTGAGGACGCGCGCGATCGCCCACTCGACGTGAGGGCACACGGCGAGCGGGGTCGAGTGGACGTAAACGACGCCACGCGTTGGCACGGTGACCTCCCGGGAACCGAGGTGCGTCTTCCCCTACGACCTCGATCAACCGCTCGGCTCGTGACATGACCATGATGACGGGTGTGACGGATGGTGCGCCAGAGAATCAGGAAACTGACAGCGGAATTACCCTTCCGGGCGCCGCCCGGAACCAGCCGGGGGTGCTCGTGTAGAATTTTTCCGGCTGGATCCCCGCGTGTATAGGAGTACCTCAGTGGCGAGCAACACCTCCAAGACCGCGCGCGCGTCAGTCCGCGCCGGCCAGGCCGGTCAAGGTGGCGCACTCAGCGTGCTGGGTGAGTACAAGTACCTGATCCCGCTCAACAGCGGCAAGCACGCCTACGTGCGCAACCTGACCAACGGCAAGACGACCCGGCTGAGCACGGCCTCGGACGCCTTCGTGGAGGAGATCCGGGTGCTAACCGGCGCCGGCCATGGCGCCAAGATCCGCGCCGAGCTCGCCGCCCTCGCGTCGGCCCACCCCGGCCACAACTGGGACACCACCGAGAAGCGCCTCGTCGATGCGGGCGTGTTCGAGGGCTGACCTCCTCAGCGGTTCGGTCCCACAGCGGTTCGGTCCCTCAGTCGTTCGATGGCGCCCCGGCCCCCGGTCGGGGCGCCGTCGCGTCCGGGCATGACCTAAGCTGCGCTGCCATGTTGTGGCGTACCCGCCGGCTCCCGCTCGCCGATCCGAGCCGACCGCACTGGCGTGCGCCGGAGCGGCCACGGCCGGTCCCGGTCACCGTGTGGCAGCCGACCGCCGGCGCGGGGCCGTACCCGGTGATCCTGCTCTCCCACGGCACCGGCGGCGCGGCGGCGGCGCTGAGCTGGCTCGCCACGGAGCTGGCCGCCGCCGGCTTCCTCGTCGCCGGCGTCGACCACCACGGCAACACGTACGTGGAGCCGCCCGACCCCCGCGGCTTCGCCCGCTGGTGGGACCGCGCCCGGGACCTGTCCGTGGCGCTCGACGCGGTGCTGGCCGGCGACCACGACGCGGATCCGCGGCGGGTCGGCGCGGCCGGCTTCTCCCTCGGCGGGTACACCGTCGCCGCGCTGCTGGGTGCCCGCATCGACGAGATCCGCTACCGCGCGGTGGCCGACGGCGCGGTGCCCCCGCCGCCCGAATACCCCGACCTCCTCACCGACCTGCGGGCGGTGCTCGGGCCGGCCGGCCTGGCGCGGTTGCTGGCGGAGTGCGTCGCGGACGTCCGGGACGCCCGCGTCCGGGCCGGGCTGCTGCTGGCCCCGGCGCTGGCGCCCGCGCTCGATCCGGCCAGCCTCGCGGCAATCTCGGCGCCGGTGCGGGTGCTGTGGGGCGACGCCGACACGATCTGCCCGCCGCCGGCGAACGCCCACGCCTACCTGGCCGGGATCCCGGGGGCGAGCGGGGCGAGCCTCGGCCCGGACGTGGGCCACTACGCCTTCACCGGCACCGACACCCCTGGCGAACCGGCGGCCGCGGCGAACCGGCGCCGCGTCGCACAGGCCGCCGCGGTGGCCGAGGCGCGCGCCTTCTTCCAGGTGGCTCTTCCCACGCCCCGACCCGCCGGCGTAGCGGAATCGGAGCAATCCGGTTGAGTTCCGCGCGGATTCGAGGGTTTCTCTTGACAGATCCCCGGGAAACATCGTTACTCACCAGTACAGGGTGTGATCGGCACCGGAGGTGACACCATGGCCCCCCAACCGCGGGCTGTAGAGGAGATCGACGTACCTCTTCGCGATGGCGGCCGCCTCTACGCCCAGGCGTACGGCGACCGCCGGGCCGCGGTGACCGTGCTGCTCCTGCACGGCTGGACCCTCGACCGCCGGATCTGGCACCGCCAGGTCACCCACCTGCCGACGAAGGCCGGCATGCCGACCCGGGTGATCGCCTACGACGCCCGCGGCCACGGCCGCTCCTGCGCCGCCAGCCGCGACGTGGCCACGCTCGCCCAGCTCGGTGACGACCTCGCCGAGGTGATCGACCAGCTCGCCGGCGACGGCCCGGTGGTCCTCGTCGGGCACTCCCTCGGCGGCATGACGATGATGGAGTACGCGCACCGGCACCCCGCCGACTTCGCCCGCCGCGTCGGGGGCCTCGTCATGGTCGGTACGACGGCCGAGGGCCACGCCCACACCCGCTACGGCCTGCCGCTGCCGCTCAGCCGGCTGGTCCGGATGGCCGAGCTGTCCAGCACCTACGTCTTCGCCCGCTGCGGCACCGTCCGGCCCCATCGGGCCGTCATGCCGGCCGTCCGGCCGGGGATGCGCTGGCTGCTGTTCGGCGAAACCTACGAGCAGTCGGATCTGGCCCTCGCCGCGTCGGCCGTGGCGCGGGCGTCGCTCTGCTCGATCGGTGGCTTCCGGGCCTCGGTGGGCGCGCAGCACCGGCTGGACACGCTCGCCGCCCTCCCCCCGCTGCCGACCGCCGTGCTGGTGGGCGAGCAGGACAAGCTGACGCCGGTGCGCTGCGCGGAGAGTATCGCCCGGGCCCTGGGCGACGTGCCGGTCACCCGCTGCGCGGGCGCGGGCCACATGCTGATGCTGGAGCGGCCGTCGGTGGTGAACCGGGAGATCGCCCGGGTGACGCGCGAGGCGGCCGGCAGCAACCACACCCGGCTCTGCGACGCCGCCTGAGGCCGGCCGCCGCGGGGCGGAGGGTGTCGGCGCAGCGTCACAGCAAATCCGGCGTACGTACATCAGATTTGCTGTGGCGGTCAGCGGCATCACCCGCTCCGGGGAGCGGGTGGATCAACCGGGCGCCGGGCCGGGGCCGGTGACCCGCACGCCGGTCAACTCCCGCACGAAGTCCGGGCCCAACGCCGTGGCGGGCGTGTGCGCGCCCGGCGCGATCGGGCCGGCGGGTCCGGCGCCGGCCGCCAGGTAGACCGCGGCCCGCACGACAGCGTCGGCCGTCAGGTCGTACGCGTTCGGCCCCGTCAGCGTCGCGCTGACGGCGCGGCCGGCCGCGTCCCGCACCTCGCCCCAGACCTCGACGCCCGTGGCGGCCCGCATGGCGTCCGTCGGGCCCGCGACCCGCCGGCGGATCGCCCGGGCCGCCACCGACCGCGCCGGGGCGTACCCCAGCAGCCGCCGCAGCACCGCGGCGGCCGGGCCGCCCGACGGCACCGGGCCGTAGACGGTGATCGTGGGGATACCCGTCGAGTGGTATGCGGTGACCAGGTCGCCCCACGCGATCGCGCCGGCCTGCCGCGGGCGGGACGGGAACGGCACCGCGCGGCGGGGGGTGCCGAAGGGCGTGGGCCGCAGCCGGCCGTCCACCCGCCGGGACGCGCCCGCGGCCGTGATCGCCAGCCCGGTGACGGCGGTGCCGGGGCTCAGCCCACCCGGGGCGCGGAACGCCAGCTCCAGGGAGACGGCGCCGGGCAGCGCGCGAGCGAGCAGGCCGGCCATGCAGTCGGTGGGTACGACGTCGAAGCCCGCGCCGGGCAGCAGCACCACCCCCGCCGCGGCGGCGTCGGTCCCCCGACCGAGGATCGCCTCGAAAACCGACAACTCGCCCGTCACGTCCAGATAGTGCACGCCCTCCGCGAGGCAGGCATCGACCATCGGCGCCGCCGTCGTGACGAACGGGCCGGCGCAGTGGGCGACCGCCGCAACGCCGCGCACGGCCGCCCGCAGGCCGGCGGGGTCGGCGAGGTCCACCGGCGCCCGGTGCTCGAGGCCCAGCTCGGCGGCCAGGCCGGCGACGGCCCGTGCGTCCCGTCCGGCGAGAACCGGCCGCAGCCCGCGCGCGGCGGCGAGCCTCGCGACGAGGCGGCCCGTGTAGCCGTTCGCCCCGTAGAGCAGCCACGTCGTCGACACAACCGGAGACCCTACGGGAACCGTCGTGATCGCCCGCCGGCTGCCGATGGGAATCGACACGGCGTCGAGGCGCCGGGTAGGTTTCTAAGCCGCACTTTCCCGTGCCGCCCAATCTCGGCCGCCGGGCCCCGACGGAGATCGCAGAGGTTACCGCTGTGCACTACGTAGAGGCGTGGCTGAGCACGCTGCCGCCCGAGGTGGTCTACCTGATCGTGGGCCTGGTCATCGGGTTGGAGAGCATGGGCATCCCGCTGCCGGGCGAAATCACCCTGGTCAGCGCCTCGCTGCTGGCGGCCACCGGCGTGGGCAGCCCCTGGGGTGTGGCCATCGCCGCCACGATCGGCGCCGTCGTCGGGGACTCCATCGGGTACGCCGTCGGCCGGCGCGGCGGCCGGCCGCTGCTGGCCCGGCTCGGCCGCCGCTTCCCGAAGCACCTCGGGCCCGCGCAGGTCGCCCGGGCCGAGCAGATGTTCGCCCGCTGGGGCGTGTGGGCCGTGTTCTTCGGCCGCTTCGTCGCGCTGCTGCGGATCCTCGCCGGTCCGCTCGCGGGCGCCCTGCACGTGCCGTACCGGCGGTTCCTGGTCGCCAACGCGACCGGTGGCGTGGTCTGGGCCTTCGGCACGACGTTCCTGCTCTACCACCTCGGCCGGGTCGCCGAGCGCTGGCTGAAGGACCTGTCCTGGGCGGCGCTGGTGGTCGCCGTGCTGTGCGGCGTGGCGAGCACCATCTGGCTGCGGCGCCGCGCCGCCGCTACCGCGGCCACCGCCGACGAGGCCACCGCCGACGAGGCGACGCCCGCCCCGGCGCCCCGCACCGGAGCGGTTCCTTGACCGACGCGCCACCGGCCGGCGACGCGCGGACGGCCGCGCCCGACGACACCGTCCTCGCCCGCGAGATCGCCGCTGAGCAACGGCACGTCGACCGGGTCTACGCGCGGCTGGCGGAGCTGCGCCGGGCGGCGGCCCGGGCGGAGGCGGACGGCTACCGGATCGCCGGCGTCGGAACGCACGGCGCCCTGGTGGAACGCGACGCCATGGTCTTCCACGCCGCGCAGCGGCGGCACGCGCTGGACGCGGAACACGAGGGGCTCGTCTTCGGCCGGCTGGAC
>DASQDS010000393.1:0-5918 GCA_035634075.1 Pilimelia sp.
CGGACCGCCTCACCGCCGCCCTGGCCGGCGCGCCTCGGCTGCCAGGGCGCGCGGAGCTGCGGGCACTACTTGATCGGCTCGTCGCGGGCTGCCGCAGCGAGCTGGAGAGCTGGGGGCACGACCACGTCTTCACCGGCCCCGGCATGCCCGCGTTCCGCCGTCAGGTGCCGGTGCGGGTCGCGGGGCGGTCGGCGTACCTGGACGTTTATGCCGAGGCGGAGCGGGTCGACTTCGAGCTGGACGGTGCCGCCTCGCACGGCTCCCCTGGCCAGCGCGAGGCCGACCTGCGCCGCGATGCGCTGCTGGCGACGCTGGGCATCCTGGTGGTGCGCTTCACCCACCACCGCCTACTCCACGACACCGCAGCAGTACGCCAAGAGATCCTTGCCATCCTGGCAGCGCGCTCTCGGTGATCCAGTGCCCGTTTGCTGTGTGACACGCCGGGCGGAACACAGCAGATGGGTAGTGGATCGTGAGAGGGCCGTGCTTGGCGGCCGGCTGGGAGCCGGGTCTCGGGCAGTCGTCAGGTGTTGGCGTGCAGGGCTTCGTTGAGGGTGAAGGTGCCGCCCTTGCGGGGGCGGGCCTCCAGCGCGCCGGTCTGCGAGTGGCGCCAGAAGAGCAGGCCGGGCACGCCGGACAGCTCCCCGCCCTTGACGATCCGGCCGTCCGGCAGCCGCAGCTTCGAGCCCGCGGTGATGTAGCAGCCGGCCTCGACCAGGCAGTCGTCGCCGAGCGAGATGCCCACGCCGGCGTTGGCGCCCAGCAGGCAGCGCTCGCCGATGCGGATCACCTCCTTGCCGCCGCCCGACAGCGTGCCCATGATCGAGGCGCCGCCGCCGACGTCCGAGCCGTCGCCGACGACCACGCCGGCGGAGATCCGGCCCTCGACCATCGACGCGCCGAGCGTGCCCGCGTTGAAGTTCACGAAGCCCTCGTGCATGACCGTGGTGCCGGCCGCCAGGTGGGCGCCGAGCCGGACCCGGTCGCCGTCCGCGATCCGCACCCCGGCCGGCAGCACGTAGTCGACCATCCGCGGGAACTTGTCGACCCCGTACACCGTCAGCAGGCCGCCGGTCGCGCGGACCCGCAGCCGCAGCTCCTCCACCCGTTCCGGCGGGCACGGGCCGGCGGACGTCCAGGCGACGTTGGCGAGCACGCCGAAGACGCCGTCGAGGTTGGCCTGGTGCGGCCGGATCAGCCGGCTGGAGAGCAGGTGCAGGCGCAGGTACGCGTCCGACGCGTCGGCCGGCGGGTCGGCCAGCGAGTCCACCGCGACGGCCACCCAGGTCGTCCGGATGCCGGGCAGCGCGCGGTCGCCCACGGCGTCGGCGGGCAGGCCGAGGCGCTCCGCGACGCCCCCCGCCGGCAGCCCCGGCGCCGGGCCGAGGCCGAAGGCGCCGGCCGGGTACCAGGTGTCCAGCACCTGCCCCTGCGCGGTGACGGTGGCGATGCCGAAGCCCCAGGCGGGCGAGTCAACTGCGGTCACGGGATGAAAGGTACCGTGCCTGCCATGGGCAACCCGCTGACCCCCGACGTGCTCGCCGATCCGGTCGCGCTGACCAGGGCGCTGGTGGACATCGAGTCGGTCTCCGGCGACGAGCAGGAGATCGCCGACCACGTCGAGGAGGTGCTGCGGGCGGCCGGGCACCTGACCGTGTCCCGCTACCGCAACACGCTGATGGCCCGCACCGAGCTGGGCCGCCCCCGGCGCGTCGTGCTCGCCGGGCACCTGGACACGGTGCCGATCGCGGACAACGTGCCGGCCACCGTCACCGGCGACCTCATGCACGGCTGCGGCACCGCGGATATGAAGTCCGGCCTGGCGCTCGCCCTGCACCTGGCGGTCACCGCGCCGGCCGCGCGCTACGACGTGACCTACTTCTGCTACGAGGCCGAGGAGGTCGACGCCGCCCGCAACGGCCTGAACCTGGTCTCCCAGGCCCACCCGGAGTGGCTCGCGGCGGACTTTGCCGTCCTGCTGGAACCCACCTACGGCGCGGTGGAGGCTGGCTGCCAGGGCACCCTGCGGGTGGACGTGCGGACGGCCGGCCGGCGCGCGCATTCGGCGCGCTCGTGGCTCGGCGAGAACGCGATCCACGCGATGGGGGAGGCGCTGCGCCGGCTCGCGGCGTACGAGGCCCGGACCGTGACGATCGACGGCTGCACCTACCGGGAGGGGCTGAACGCGGTCTGGGTCAACGGCGGCGTCGCCGGCAACGTGATCCCGGACACCTGCGAGATCCAGGTCAACTACCGCTTCGCGCCGGACCGCTCGGTGGCGGCGGCGACCGCGCACGTGGCGGAGGTGTTCGCCGGCTTCGAGGTGGCGGTGTCGGACTCGGCGCCGGGGGCGCTGCCCGGGCTGGGCTCGGCCCCGGCGCGGGAGTTCCTCGCCGCGGTGGGCACCCCGCCCGCGGCGAAGCTCGGCTGGACCGACGTGTCGCGGTTTGCGGCGCTGGGCATCCCGGCGCTGAACTTCGGGCCCGGCGACCCGAACCTGGCGCACACCCGCGAGGAGCACGTCGAGCTGAGCAAGATCCGTGCCGGCGCGGGCGTGCTGCGCCGCTGGCTGGCCGTCTGATCCCGCCGGTAGGACGGGTCAGGCGGCCCGGTCGGGCGGGCGGGTCAGGCGGCCCGGTCGGTCGCCGCCCCGGGCGCGGACGGGTGGTCCTCGTCGGCGGCCCTGGCGGCCGCGTCCTCCGGGCGGCGCCCGGCGGCGTGCCGGCGCTCGGCCACCGCCGCCATGATGCGGTGCTGCATCTGGCGGCGCCGGCGGATCAACTCAACTCGGCTCAACACGGTGGTTCCTTCCCCCAAGGCGCCCGACCGGGTGTGCCGGGCCCCGTGTGCCATCGGTGATGGTAAGACGCCGCAGCGGCGCGAAAAGTTGCCGGCGGGCATGGTTCCGTCCCACTACGGTTGATCGCATGACGCACAGCAACGGGCGCGGTGACCGGTCCGGACCCGAACGCCACCTGGGGGCGGTCACCCTGCGCCGGGAGGCCATCCCGCGCAGCACGGCGGACGAGAAGCTGCTCGACTCCCGCACCCGCGCGGACTGGAAGACCCGCGACGCGTGGCGGGCGCTGCGCATCCAGTCCGAATTCGTGGAGGGCTTCGACACCCTCGCCGACCTGCCGCGGGCGGTCAGCGTCTTCGGGTCCGCCCGCAGTCGGCCGGACACCCCGGAGGCCCGGCAGGCCGAGCAGTTGGGCGCCGCGCTGGCCCGCGCCGGTTACGCCGTCATCACCGGCGGCGGCCCCGGGCTGATGGAGGCCGCGAACAAGGGCGCCACCGAGGCCGGCGGGCTGTCCGTCGGGCTGGGCATCGAGTTGCCGTTCGAGCAGGGCATCAACGACTGGGTCGACATCGGAATCAACTTCCGCTACTTCTTCTCCCGCAAGACCATGTTCGTGAAGTACGCCCAGGCGTTCATCGTGCTGCCGGGCGGCTTCGGCACGCTCGACGAGCTCTTCGAGGCGCTGACGCTGGTGCAGACCCGCAAGGTCACGCGGTTCCCGGTCGTACTGATGGGCTCCGCCTACTGGGGCGGGCTGCTGGACTGGCTGCGCGACACCATGCAGGCGGACGGCAAGATCGGGCCGCACGACCTGGACCTGCTCTGCCTCACCGACGACGTGGACACCGCGGTCCGGCACATCGTCGAGGCGGACGCGGCGCTCTCCGCCGAGCAGGAGCAGGCGGAACGCGCGGCGGCGGCCGGCGGGGTGGCCTGAGGTATGGCGGCGATCTGCGTGTTCTGCGCCTCCTCCACCAGCCTGGCGCCCCGCTGGCTCGAGCTGGCGGAGCAGACCGGCCGGGAGCTGGCCCGGCGCGGGCACACGCTGGTGTCCGGCGGCGGCCGCGTCGGCATGATGGGGGCGGTGGCGCGGGGCGCGCGGGCCGGTGGCGCGCACACGCTCGGGGTGATCCCGCAGGCCCTGGTCGACCTCGAGGTGGCCGACGACGACTCGGACGAGCTGATCGTCACCGACGGCATGGCCAGCCGCAAGACCGTGATGATCGACAAGGCGGACGCCTTCCTGACGCTCGCGGGCGGGCTGGGCACCCTGGACGAGCTGTTCGAGGTGTGGACGATCGGCTCGCTCGACCTGCACCGCAAGCCGGTGGTGCTGCTGGACCCGGACGGCTTCTACCGCGGGCTGCTGGACTGGCTGGCCGACCTGGCCGGCACCGCGTTCGTCCGGCGGGGGGCGCTGGACCTGCTGATCGTCACCGACAGCCTGCCGGCCGCCCTGGCCGCCATCGAGGAGCGCCTGGAGGAGTGATCGTCGTACCCCCGTGGTGAGATGGCGGGCGTGACGGCTGAAGTGGGCGCATCGGGGGCAGGAGGGATCTCCGGGCGGGCGGCGTACCGGCTGGTCCGCCGGCCGGCCGGCGGACCCGCGCGGGGCCCGGTGCCGGCCGCCGAGGACCCGATCCAGCGGTACGTCGTCGGGCACGCCGACGGCCCGCTGCTCGTCCTGGGTGGACCGGGCACCGGCAAGACGACCACGCTGGTGGAGGCCGTCGCGGCCCGGGTGGCCGCGGGCGCCGACCCGGAGCGCGTGCTGGTGCTCACCTTCGGCCGGCGCGGGGCCACCGCGCTGCGCCACCGCATCGAGGCCCGCGTCGCCGGCGCGGCCGGCCGGGTGGTGCACGAGCCGCTCGTGCGCACCTTCCACGCGTACGCGTTCGGGCTGCTGCGCCGCGCGGCGGCGGAGCGCGGCGAGCCGTCACCGCGCCTACTGACCGGCCCGGAGCAGGATCTGGTGATCCGGGAGCTGCTGCACGAGGTCGGCGACGATCCCGACCCGGTGCGCTGGCCGGCGACGCTGCGGCCGGCGCTGCGCACCCGCGCGTTCGCCGAGCAGCTGCGTGACCTGCTGTTGCGCGCCGGCGAGCGGGGCATCGGCCCGGCCGAGCTGGCCGCCGTCGGCCAGCGGCTGGGCCGGGCGGACTGGCCGGCCGCCGCGCGGTTCATGGCGCAGTACGCGGCCGTCCTCGCGCTGCGCGACGCGACCAGCCGGGGCTCCACCGCGTACGACCCAGCCGAGCTGGTCCGCGCCGCCGTCGGGCTGCTGGCGGACGACCCGGCGCTGCTCGCGGCTGAGCGGGCCCGGCTGGCCTACGTCTACGTGGACGAGCTGGCCGACACCGACCCGGCCCAGGTGGACCTGCTGGCCCTGGTCGCCGGCGGGGGTACGCCGCTGGTGGCGTTCGCCGACCCCGACTCCTCCACGTACGCCTTCCGCGGCGCCGACCCGGCGGTGGTCCTCGGCTTCCCGCACCGGTTCCGCACGGCGTCGGGCGCCGTCGCGCCGACGGTGACCCTGTCGGCGTCGTACCGGACGGGCGGCGACCTGCTCGCGGCGACCCGGCGGCTGGCCCTGCGCCTGCGCGGCCCGTCCCAGCACCGGGCGCTGCGGGCGGCGCCGGGCGTGCCCGCCGGCGTGGCGCGGGTGGCCACGTTCCGGTCGGCGACCAGCGAGTCGGCGTACGTGGCGCACGCCCTGCGCGAGGCGCACCTGCTCGGCGGCGTGCCGTGGTCGCGGATGGCGGTGCTGGTCCGCTCCACCCACCTGCAGCTGCCCGCCCTCCAGCGCGCGCTGCATGCGGCGGGCGTGCCGACCGTCACCCACGCCGAGGACCTGCCGCTGCACCTGCAGCCCGCCGTGGCCCCGCTGCTGCTCCTCCTGCGCTGCGCGCTGGAGCCGGCGAGGCTGGACGAGGACGCCGCGGTGGCGCTGCTGCACTCGCCGCTCGGCGGGGCGGACCCGCTGGCCGAGCGCCGGCTGCGGCAGGGCCTGCGGGCGCTCGCGCTGGCCGGCGGCGACCGCCGGCCGTCCGGGCTGCTGCTGGTCGACGCGCTGCGGGACCCGACGGAGCTGGCGGCCGTCGAGCGGCGCTGGGCCGCG
>DASQDS010000394.1:0-10595 GCA_035634075.1 Pilimelia sp.
TGAGCGCCGCGTTGGAGGTGCGAGGGCTGAACGTCGTCTTCGACGGCTTCCGGGCCATCACCGACCTGAGCGTGACGGTGGACAGCGGCGAGCTCCGGTTCCTCATCGGGCCCAACGGCGCCGGCAAGACCACCCTGATCGACGTCATCACCGGGCGCACCCGGCCGGCGTCCGGCTCGGTGCGCTTCCACGGCGAGGAGCTGGTGGGCCGCCGCGAGCACCGGATAGTGCGTGCGGGCATCGGCCGCACCTTCCAGACCTCGGTGGTCTTCGAGCAGCTCACCGTCCTGGAGAATCTGGACCTGGCGGCGAACTTCCGCCGGCCCACCGTCGCCCTGCTGCGGCGGCGGCGCGGGGTGACCGACGATGTCGCCGCCGCGCTGGAGACCACGGGGCTCGGCGAGCTGGCGTACCGGCCGGCCGGGGTCCTCTCGCACGGCCAGCGGCAGTGGCTGGAGATCGGCATGCTGATCGTCCAGCGCCCGCGGCTGTTGCTGCTGGACGAGCCGGTCGCCGGCATGAGCCGGGCCGAGCGCGAGCGCACCGGCGAGCTGCTGCGCCAGGTCGCCGCCGACCACACCGTCGTGGTCATCGAGCACGACATGGAGTTCCTGCGCCGCTTCGCCAGCACGGTGACGGTGCTGCACGAGGGGAAGCTGCTCTGCGAGGGCACGGTCGCGCAGGTGCAGGCGGACCCGCGGGTGCAGGAGGTCTACCTCGGCCGGTCCGCCCGGGAGACCGCCGAGCTGGTGAAGGAGGCGTCGTGATGCGGAGGGGCGCGAAGTGCTGACCGTCGAAAAGCTGGACGTCGCGTACGGCCGGGCCCAGGTGTTGTTCGGCGTGACCGCGCAGGCGCCGCCCGGCGCGCTGGTGTGCGTGATGGGCCGCAACGGCGTCGGGAAGACCACCCTGCTCAAGGCCATCATGGGCGTGCTGCCCGCGCGGTCCGGCCGGATCGTCTTCGACGGCACGGACATCACCAGGCTGAAGACGCACGAACGGGTCCGGCTGGGGCTGGGGTACGTGCCGCAGGGCCACGAGACCTTCCCCCAGCTCACGGTGTGGGAAAACCTCCAGGTCGCGCTGGAGGCGGCGCCGTCGGCCGACAGGGCCGCCGTGGACGAGGCGCTCGACCTGTTCCCCGCGCTGACGGGTCTGCTGCGACGGCGGGCGGGCTTCCTCTCCGGCGGCCAGCAGCAGCAGCTCGCCATCGCCCGCTCGTTGGTCACCCGGCCGCGGATGCTGCTGCTGGACGAGCCCACGGAGGGCATCCAGCCGTCCATCATCGTGGAGATCGAGGCGGCGATCGAGCGGCTGCACACGGAGGCCGGGCTGGCCATCCTGCTCGTCGAGCAGTACCTGGAGCTGGCGCTGCGGCTGGCCGACCAGTACCTGATCCTGGACGCCGGCGAGGTCGTCCGGGCCGGCGACCGGGAGGACCTGCGCGACGACTCCGTCCACAGCCTGCTGTCCGTGTGAGCGCCCCGCTCAGGCAGTGACACCGTGGCGGTGTGGCGACGACACCGTGCTCGTCGCCGCGCCGCTGAGCTGCCGGGCGGAGTTCACGAGACCGACCAGGCTGAACGCCTGCGGCGTATTGCCCAGGTGCCGGCGGAGGCCGGTGTGGTACTCCTCGCTCAGCAGCCCCAGGTCGTTGCGCAGGCTGAGCAGCCGGGTGAACATCTCCCGGGCCTGCGCCGTGCGGCCGGCCCCGTGCAGGGCGTCCACCAGCCAGAAGCTGCACGCCAGGAACGCGCCCTCGTCGCCGGGCAGCCCGTCCACGTTGCCGTCGGACTGCGGGTGGTAACGCAGCACCAGGCCATCGTCGCAGAGCTCGCGGGTCACCGCGTCCACGGTGCCGACGACCCGCGGGTCGTCCCACGGCAGGAAGCCGACCCGGGGGATGAGCAGCAGCGCGGCGTCCAGGCCGGTCGAGCCGTAGAACTGGGTGAACGTGTTGCGGGTGGTGTCGAATCCCCGGTCGCACACGTCGGCGTGGATTTCGTCGCGCAGCGCCCGCCAGCGGTCCACCGGGCCGTCCATGCCGTGCTGCTCGACCGCCCGCACCGCCCGGTCCATGCCCGCCCACGCCATCACCTTCGAGTGCGTGAAGTGCTGGCGCGGCCCGCGCACCTCCCACAGGCTGTTGTCCGGCTCCCGCCAGTGCCCCTCCAGGTAGTCCAGGAGCGCCTTCTGCAGGCCCCAGCCGGAGTTGGTGCTGGGCAGGCCGGCGTCGCGGGCCAGGTGCAGGCCCTCCAGCACCTCGCCCCACACGTCGAGCTGGAACTGGTCCGCCGCCGCGTTGCCGATCCGGACCGGCTTGGCGCCCTCGTAGCCGCCGAGATGGTCGAGGGTGAATTCGGGGATCCGCCGGGTGCCGTCCAGTCCGTACATGATCTGGAGCGCCTCCGGGCTGCCGGCGACCGCGCGCAGCAGCCACTCGCGCCACGCCTTGGCCTCTTTGACGTAGCCGGTGCCGAGCAGCGCCTGCAGCGTGAACGTCGCGTCCCGCAGCCAGCAGAACCGGTAGTCCCAGTTGCGGGGGCCGCCGAGTTGCTCCGGCAGGGACGTCGTGGCGGCGGCCACGATGCCGCCGGTAGGCCCGTACGTCAGCGCCTTGAGCAGGATCAACGATCGGCGTACGGCCTCGGGCCACTCGCCGTCGTAGTCGCAGCGGGAGATCCAGTCCGCCCAGAAGGCGGCGGTGTCGTCGACGGCCTCCTCCGCGTCCACCGGCTTCGGCCGCCTGAGGTGCGACGGCTGGTAGGTCAGCACGAACGGCACCCGCTCGCCCGCGTGGACCACGAAGTCGGCCTCCGTGGTCAGGTCCCGCCCGCGTAGCTCGATCGGCGTACGCAGCCAGACGGCGTCCGGCCCGGCGATCGCGCCCAGGTCCTTGCCCTGCTGGCGGACCCACGGCACCACGCTGCCGTAGTCGAACCGCAGCCGCAGTTGCAGGTGCATCGGCACGCGGCCGGACACGCCCTCCACGATCCGCACCACGTCCGGCGCCTCGTCGCGCGGCGGCATGCAGTCGATGACCCGGACCGTGCCGTCCGGCGTGTCCCACTCGCTCTCCAGGATCAGCGACTCGCCCCGGTACCGCCGCCGCGTCGCCGGCCCGCCGGCGGCCGGACCGAGCCGCCAGTGGCCGGCGCGGTCGTCGCCCAGCAGCGCGGCGAAGCACGCCGGTGAGTCGAACCGGGGCAGGCAGAGCCAGTCGATGGAGCCGTCACGGCCCACCAGCGCCGCGGTCTGCGTGTCACCGAGCAGGCCGTAGTCCTCGATCCGTCCGGGCATGTGCGCACTCCCGTCCGCCGCGCCCGGGCGATTCTGGCGACGCGGCTGCCACCACCGGGTGCTCTACCCGGCGTGCGGCCCGCGAAAACGCCCCCGCGCCGGCGCGGGGCGGCGAGCCAGCCGGCCACGGCGTCGTCGCCCCGGGCCCGGAGCCCGTTGGCGGCGCCGCCAACGGGCTGGCCGTGGTCATCGCGGCATCATGCCACGCGGATCGACAGGTGGCCGGTCGATTCGGCGTCCGCCGTAGGTGCCGCCGCCGGCTGTGATACCTGTGGGTCATCATGATGCCCGCACAGGCATCACGGCGAGGCGCAGCCTTACGGCGAGGCGCAGCCTTACGGCGAGGCGCAGCCTTACCGCGAGGCGCCGGGCTTACGGGCGGCGCCGGCGAGGTGGCGGCGGTGGTAGTTGCGGACCTGGTCCTCGACCTGCGCGCGCAGGTGGAGGAACTCCGGGGTCCGCTTGATCGTCAGGTCCCGGTCGGCGCGCAGCGGGACGACCAGGTCGGCCGCGACCCGCCCCGGGTCGCTGGCGAGCACGACAACCCGCTCCCCGAGGAAGACGGCCTCCTCCACGTCGTGGGTCACCATCAGCACCGTCGTGCCGGTGTCCCGCCAGATCCGCCGGATCAACAGCTGCATGTCCTCCTTCGTCTGGACGTCGAGCGCGCCGAACGGCTCGTCCAGCAGGAGCACCTCGGGTTCGCAGGCCAACGCCCGGGCGATTGCCACCCGCTGGCGCTGCCCGCCGGAGAGCTGCTTGGGCAGGGCCGTGCGCAGCGCGGCAAGCCCGGTCTCGGCCAGGTACCAGTCGACCCGCCGGTGCCGCTCCGCCCGCGGGACGGGCAGCAGTTCGAGCCCGAACGCCACGTTCTGCTCGACGGTGCGCCACGGGTAGACCGCGCCGGACTGGAAGACCAGCCCCCGGTCCGGCCCCGGGCCGGTCACCGGGACGCCGTCCAGCAGCACCTGACCCGTCGTCGGGGTGGCCAGGCCGGCGATCAGGGCCAGCAGCGTGGACTTGCCGGACCCGCTCGCGCCCACCACGCAGAGGAACTGGCCGCGCGGCACGCTCAGGTCGATACCCGCCAGGGCCGTGACGACAGTGCCCCGGCGCCGGAACGACTTGCCCACCCCGACCAGCTCCAGCACCGTGCCGGTCACGGCACCCACCGCCCGACGCGGTCCCGGGCGGTCCGCAGCAGCAGGTCGGTGACCAGGCCGATCAGCGCGATCACCACCAGCACCGCGAAAATCTTGTCGGTCTGGGTGAACCGCGCCGAGCGCGCGATGCGGTAACCCAGGCCCTCCTCGGCGGCGATCAGCTCGGCCACCACGACCAGCCCCCACGCGGCGGCGCCGTTGACCCGGATCGAGTCGATCATCCCCGGCAGGGCGTGCGGAACGATCACCTTGCGCAGGATCTCCCACCGCCGGGCGCCGAGGGTGTACGACACGTCGACCAGCGAGGTGGGGACCTGGCGCACCGCGTCGGCCGTCATCAGGGTGTTGAAGAACACCGAGCCGAGGAACAGCAACGCGATCTTCGGCGCCTCGTCCAGGCCCAGGTAGATCATGAGCAGCGGGATGAACGCGGCCGCCGGCAGGTACCGCAGCAGGCCGATCACCGGCTCCAGCAGGGCCTGGCCCGCGCGGAAGCTGCCCATCAGGATGCCCAGCGGCACGGACACCACGACGGCCAGGCCGAACCCGAGCAGCACCCGGCGCACGCTGGCCCACGTGTCGGTCAGCAACTGGCCGCTGCCGGCCAGCTCCGTGCCGGCGGACCAGACGGACTGCACCGACGGCAGGAACCGCGGGTTGACCTGGCCGCTGCCGGACAGCAGCAGCCAGGCCGCCAGGGGCGCCGCGACCGACAGCGCGACAAGCGCCCACCGGTGACCCGCCGGGACGGGCGCCCGGAGGGCCCACACCCGGGGCCGCCGGCGGGCCGGCCGGCGCCGGGGGAGCGGCCCCCACCCCGCCCGCCCGGTCGGCGCCTCGACAACCCGCCCCACCAACTGCTCACTCGTCGCGCTCACCCCTTAACCGCCTGCACGAATTTCGGCTCCAGCAGCCCGGCCAACTCCGGCTTCTCGTCCACCAGGCCCGTCGAGACGAGGAACTCGGCGATGAGGCGGGCCTGGTGGTCGAGGTTCGCCGGTGTGTCGCCCTCGGCGAAGGCGGCGAGGTTCTGCTCCCGGGTGAAGATGGTGGTACCGGCGTCGTACTCCTTGTATTCGGCCGCGCTGACCCCGCCCCGCTTGGCCATGATGCCGACGGCCTCCGCGGGATTCGCCTTGATCCACGCCACGGTGTCGAACCACGTCTGGACCACGGCCTGCACCGCCTTCTGGTTCTCCGCCACGAATTCGCTGTCGAACACCAGGTGGTCCGGGATCGCGCCCGGGAAGTCCGCCGACGTGGCGATCGCCTTGCTGCCCGGGCGCTCCAGCGCGGTGGTGGTGAACGGCGCGAACACGCCGACGGCGTCGACCTGCCCGGCGACGAACGCCGCCGCGGCCGCGTCGGTGAGCAGCGGCGTGAACCGCACGTCCTTCTCCGTGAGGCCGGCCTCGCGCAGGGCGAGCAGGAGCAGGTAGTGATCCACCGTCCCCTGCTCGGCGGCCACCTTCTTGCCCCGCAGGTCGGCGACCGACGAGATGCCCTCGCGGGCGATGATCTGGTCGTTGCCGGTGGAGTTGTCGTTGACCAGCACCACGGTCTGCTTCGCGCCGCTGCTGACCGTCGAGAGGGTGTCGTTGAGGGTCTGGCTGTTGGCGTCCAGGTTGCCGGTGCCGAGCGCGTTCAAGCTGTCCGTGTAGCTGTCGAAGTACTTCAGCTCCACCTCCACGCCGTTCTCGGCGAAGAGGCCCTTCTCCTGCGCGACCTGCCACGGGAACCAGCCCGGCCAGGCGCTGAAGCCGAGCCGCACCGTCGTGGCGCCGGCCGCGTCGGCGGGTTGGGCACCGGAGTCGCCGCACGCGGCGGTCACAGTCAGCGTGGCGGCGCACGCCAGGGCCGCGAGCGCGCGGCCGGTGGATCGACGGGTCATCGGGTTGTCTCCTGAGGCGATGGGGCTAGCCGCGGTTGCGCGGGAGGTGGCCGGCGCGGACGAGGCAGCCGAGCGTGTCACAGATGACGCGGGTGGCGATCAGCGCCGTGATCTCGGCGTTGTCGTACGGCGGGGCGCACTCCACGACCTCGATGCCGGCGAGCGGCCGTTCCGCGATGAGCTGGATGAACTTGAGCACCTCGCGGGGCAGGAAGCCGCCCGGCTCCGGCCAGCCGGTCCCGGGCACGAACGCGGCGTCCAGACAGTCCACGTCGAACGAGAGCCAGACCGCCTCGGCACCGTCCCAGGCCACCTCGAGGGCCCGCTCGGCGGCGGCCTCGATGCCCATCTCCACGCAGTCGGTGACGGTCATGATGGTGGTGCCGCGCTCCCGGCCCACCCGCACCCCGGGCCGCGGCGCCTGCCAGCCGCCGATCCCGATCTGCACGAGGTTCTTCGGCGGCACGTTGGGGATGTCGGTGGCGTGGAACCACGGGGTGGTGTGCATCCGCTCGTCCAGGTCGGTCTCCTGGGTGTCGACGTGCCGGTCGAAGTGGATGATGCCGAGGTTGCCGGACAGGTGCTCCGCCACGCCGCGCACGGTCGGGTAGCCGATGGAGTGGTCGCCGCCGAGCACGACCGGGAAGGCGCCGGCGGAGTACACGTGGCCGACGGCCTTGGAGATCTGGTCGAACGTCTTCTCGATGTTGGCCGGGATCGTGAACACGTCACCGAGGTCGGCGATCGTAATGGACTCGCGCAGGTCGACACCCAGCTCGAAGGAGTACGGCCCGTACAGGGCCGAGATCTTCCGGATCCCCTGCGGCCCGAACCGGGTGCCGGAGCGGTACGTGGTACCGCCGTCGAACGGGGCGCCGAGCACGGCCACGTCGTACGCCCCGCAGGTGCGCACGTCCTCGACGTACGGCGCCTTGAGGAAGGTGTTGATGCCGGCGAAGTGCGGCAGCTCGCCGCGGGAGAAGGTGGGGATGCGCCTGTCCACGATGGAGTCGGCGCCCGGCAGGCCCAGCTCCAGCCCGCGGGCGATCTCCTCTTCCCACCTGGTGCTGGGCAGCTGTGCCTCGCGCGACACCGCGTAAGCGGCCTCGGGCCCGTACTTGTCGTGCGGCTGGGGGCCGGTGTGGTGCTGGTGGTGGGCGAAACCCATCGGGCGCCTCCGGGGGATGGGGGCCTGGCTGGAGAACAGCCGGACCATGGCTGTCTCCCGGGCTTTTGTCCCGCCGTGGAGCGCCCGCGACCGGCGGGGACACCGGAGCGTGCGGGCGCCTGCGCCTCTCGGACCAGGCCCGCTCCGGCCACGAACCGCGACCGGAACGGCGGAACCCTAGGCGCGCCCCACCAGGAGGTGAGTCGCTAGGCAGTGAACCGCACGGCGGTTACCGGGCGCGCCCGGGCTTGTTGCGGCCACGTATCGAAGTCCTCACGAGCCGCTAGGTAGCCAGTCTTACTAGTAAGGCGTACTATCTAGTCGTGCCCGAGAATCATTGGCCCGCTGACTGGCTGCGCGGCGCGCTGGAGCTGTGCGTGCTCGGCGCGCTGGCCGAGGGCCCGACGTACGGTTACGCGATTGGCCAGCGGCTGGCGGGTGCCGGCCTCGGCGCCGTCAAGGGCGGCACGCTGTACCCACTGCTGACCCGCCTGGAGGGCGAGCGGCTGGTCGAGTCGTCCTGGCGGGCCGGCGACGGTGGCCCGGGCCGCAAGTACTTCACCCTTACGCCGGCCGGCGCCGCGGAGCTCGCCCGCCGCACGGCCCTGTGGGCCCAGTTCGTCGACGTCACGCGGCGGCTGCTGCCGCGTACCCAGGAGGTGTGACCGTGCGCCAGCGCTGGATCATGGACGAGTGGCGGGACGCGTTCCTGCTGGAAGCCAGGATGCACCAGGTCCCCGGCGACCGCATCGGCGAGGCGCTCGCCGAGATCGACGCGCACTGCGCCGACTCCGGCCAGGAGCCGGCCGAGGCGTTCGGCGATCCGGTGCGCTACGCGGGGGAGCTCGCCCGCAGCGCGCCGCCCGCCGCCGGGCGCGCCGGGCCGGGCCGGGAACTGCTCGGCCACGTCCGCACCGCGGTCGCCACGCTGGCCGGCATCGCCGGAATCCTGTCCGGTGTGGACGCGCTGGCGGACGGCGAGCGGGGCGTGCTCACGGCCGGCCAGCTCGCCTCGGTGGCCGCCGGCACGGCGGGCATCGCCTACATCGGGGGGGTCGTCCTGCGGCCCGGCCGGCGCGGCGGGCGGTGGCACCTGCCGGTCGCCGTCATGGCCAGCCTCGCCCTGATGATGCTGCCCCAGGTCTGGTGGCGGGCGCCGGCCCTGCGCGCCCCCGCCTGGCTGCTGCTGGCGGCGGGCCTGTGCGTCCTCGCCGTGGCGTGGTCGCCGCTGGCCAGTGGCCGGGTGGTCGCCGACCCGGTCGTCGACCCCCGCACCGGCCGGGAGCCGTTCCGCGCGCCGCGGTGGCTGCGACTCGTCGGCTCCTGGTGGACGCTGCCGGTGCTGCTGCTCGTGGTGGTGCTCGTGACGGTGCTGGTGCCCGGGCCCCGGTGACTGGCGGACCCGCCGGCGTCACCCGCTGAGCAGCGCCACCATCTCGGGCAGCGCGAAGAAGGCCGCGGTGTCCACCGCGGACGGCGCGCCGGCGTGCGGGTCGGCGCCCGCGGCCACCAGCGCGGTCACGGTGTCGCCGGACTGGCGGAAGACCGCCGCCGCCAGCGCCGTCTGGCCGCGGTCGTTGACCCGGTCGACGTCCGCGCCGCGGGCGAGCAGGGCCGCGACGGTGTCGGGCCGCTGGTGGTACGCCGCGAGGATGAGCAGGGTGTCGCCCTTGTCGTTGGTGAGGTTGACCGGCAGCCCCGCGTCCACGTACGCCGCCAGTTGCGCGGTGTGGCCGCCGCGCGCCAGGTCGAACATCTGGTGCGCGAACGCCAGCGTCTCGTCGTCCAGCTCGCCGCCGCCCACGGCCACAGCCTAGCGACATGTCCGTACCCGCACATACCGGTGACGGCGGGCGAACCCCAATCTTGCGTGGCGATGCCCGTCTCTCGGAGAATCCCGGTAGACCGGACATCGACACAATCGCATCTGTGCCCGGTCACCTGACGGACCCGCCGATGGGGCGGGTCCCCGCCCTTTTTCAGGAGGCACGGTGCGACTCATGAAGTCCTCCGTACGCCGGGTCAGCCGCCTGGCAGCCGCCGCGCTCCTCGCCGGCGCGGTCCTCGTTCCCACCCACGCAGCCCTGGCGGCCCCCGGCGCCTCGGCCGCCCTGCTCAGCGCCGCCACGACCGACCTCGACGCCGCGGCCCGTATCCCGGGCACCGCCTGGTCGGTCGATCCGGTCACCCGGCAGGTCGTCGTGCTCGCCGACGCCACCGTCACCGGGGTCAAGGCCGACCGCCTGCGTTCCGTCACCGGCCGCCACGCCGCGGCGGTTCGCGTGGAGCGCCTCGCCGGCGTCCTGAGCCTGCGGCTCAGCGGCGGCCAGGCCATCTGGGGCGCCCAGGGCCGGTGCTCCGCCGGCTTCAACGTGCGCAGCAGCAGCGGCACGGGCTACCTGGTGACGGCCGGCCACTGCACCGACGCGATCTCCACCTGGTACGCCAACTCCAACCGCCGGACGCTGATCGGTCCGACCGTGGGCAGCAGCTTCCCCGAGAACGACTTCGGGCTGGTGCGGTACGACAACGCCGCCGTCCCGCGCCCCGGCGACGTCTCGCTCTACCAGGGCGTCAACGTCCAGGACATCACCTCGGCGGCGAACCCGTCGGTCGGGCAGTCGGCGTGCCGCAGCGGCAGCACCACCCGGGTGCGCTGCGGCCAGGTCACCGGCCTCAACGCCACCGTCAACTACGCCGAGGGCACTGTCCGCGGGCTCATCCGGACCAACATCTGCGCCGAGCCAGGCGACAGCGGCGGCGCGCTGTACAGCGGGTCGACCGCGCTGGGGCTCACGTCCGGCGGCAGCGGCAACTGCCGGACCGGCGGGACCACGTTCTTCCAGCCCGTGGTGGAGGCGCTGAACGCGTACGGCGTCAGCGTGTTCTAGCCGTCGACAACGGCACGGGGCGGACCGGCGGCGTCGGTCCGCCCCGCGTCGCGTCCGGGGGTGCGCCGTCGGCCGCCGCCGTCCACTCCGGCGGGATCGCGGTCAGTGCGGCCCGGACAGGGCGCGGGTCCGCCCCCGCGGCGGTGACCAGGAGGCCGGGACCGACCAGGGGCAGCGCCGCC
>DASQDS010000395.1:0-27408 GCA_035634075.1 Pilimelia sp.
GTCGCTTCGACGGTTCTATCGCTGTCGCCCCGGGTCGGCGCCGGCGGCAAGGCCCCATTCGCATGCCGGTCCGGCTTCCGGGTCGACGTCGAGGGGCGAACCGTGCGGGTCGGCCGCGTACGATTCCAGGTCGTCGGCGTAGCGAATGAGCAGCTCGCGCCACGACGGCGCCAGGACGTCCCACTGTCCGCACTCGATGTCCACCCTGACCACCTGACCGGGCGTGCCGCCTAGGGCCGGGTCGAAGTCGAGGTACCAATGGACGGCGCCGTTCATGTCACCAACCATGACGCGGCCCGGCCCGCCCACGATCGGCCGCACCGGGCCGCTCAGCGACAGGTGGCCCGCGTCGGCCAGGTACGCCCACGCTTCCGGGTTGTCGACATTCGGGTCCGACGAGTCGTTGTCACGCCACGTGCGCGTCGCCTCGACAATGCCGTCGGTGTCGTACAGGCGGTCCAGCGGCACCGGGCTCGGCCGGCCCCAGCCCGTGCCATTGTGGACCAGCAGGCTGTCGCGGACGTCCGGCGGCAGCCCCATGCCCAGCGCGGCCTCCACCGCGTCGATGTCCGGCTTGCCGGCCGGTGGCGCGAGCAGGCGCAGCGAGTCCGGCAGTATCCGGCCGAGGCCGGACTCAATTCTCGCCCAGAGAGCGACGACGCCCGGTGCCTCCGCATCGATCACGGCGAGCAGCCTACGCGACGAGCACCGACCCGATCACGCTGATGGTGCCCGGAACGTATCAAGATCAAAAGTGATCGTTGCTGCAAAAACCCCGTGGACGGTACGGCCGTGGGCTGGTTCGATGCGACCTTGTGAGCAGTGTCGACGCCCTCGTCCGCCCCGACCGGTACCCACGTTCCGCCCGCTATGACCCGGCCTGGCTGCTGGGCCTCGACATGGGACCGCATCCCCTGTGGCTGTTGGAGGACCTGGCACAGGACCTCGAGCTCAGGCCGGGGATGCGGGTGCTGGACCTCGGCTCCGGCAAGGGCGCCACGTCGGTGTTCCTCGCGCGCGAGTTCGGCGTGCGGGTCACCGCCGCCGACCTGTGGGTGCCGCCGGAGGAGGCGGCCGCGGTGTTCGCCGCCGCAGGGGTCACCGATCAGGTGTCCGCGGTGCGGGCCGAGGCGCACACGCTGCCGTTCGCGCCGGAGGAGTTCGACGCGATCGTCTGCATCGACGCGTACGAGTACTTCGGCACCGCGGACAGCTACCTGGCGTACATCACCGGGTTCCTCAAGCCGGGCGGCCAGCTGGCCATCGCCACGCCGGCGATGACGCGGGAGGTCCGCGACCTGGGCGCCATCCCCCCGCACATCAAGGACTGCGTCGGCTGGGAGGCGATCGCCTGGCACACCGCCCAGTGGTGGCGGTTCCAGTGGGAGATCACCGAGCTGGTCACGGTCACGTCGGCCCGGCTGCAGCCGGACGGCTGGCACGACTGGCTGCTGTGGAGCCGCGCCGTGCGGGACAGGGCCGCGACCGACGAGCCCGGGTTCGACCCCGTGGTCGCGATGCTGGAGGCGGACAAGGGCGAATTCCTCTCGTTCGCCCTGGTCAGTGCCCGCAAGCGCGCCCGCCCAGCCTGACCGTCTCAGATCTGGGATACGATCCCAGTTATGGGAGGATCAACAGAGGTGGTCGCGGTGCGCCTGGCCGGCCGGCTCGCCGCGCTGCGGGTCGAGCGCGGCTGGTCGCTGGACGAGCTGGCGCGGCGCACGGACGTCAGCCGCTCGACACTTTCCCGGTTGGAGCGGGCCGAGATCAGCCCGACCGCGAGCCTGCTGGGCCGGCTGTGCGCGGCGTACCAGCGCACCATGTCGCAGCTCCTCGCCGAGGTGGAGGCGGAGCCGCCGCAGCTGGTCCCGGCCGACCGGCAGACCGTCTGGCGGGACGACGCGGCCGGCTTCACCCGGCGCTCCGTGTCCCCACCCCACCCGGGCCTGCGGGGCGAGGTCGTCGAGGGCGCGTTGCGGCCGGGCGCGGACATCGCCTACGACGGACCGCCCGTGCCGGGCCTGGAGCAGCACATCTGGGTGCTCGACGGCGCGCTGGAGGTGACCGCGGCCGGCGTCACGCACCGGCTTGCGGCGGGCGACTGCCTGCGGTTCCGGCTGTGGGACCGGTCCCGGTTCCACAACCCGGGCCCGCACCCGGTCCGGTACGCCGTGCTGGTGGTCCTGCCGTGACCGGCGCCGGTCGGCCGCCCCAGCCGGCGCCGGAGATCACCCGGCTGTCCGCCGCCGACTTCGCGGGCAGCGTGGCCGGCCTGGCCGACCTCCTCACCGCCGTCGTGGCCAGCGGTGCCTCCCTGGGCTTCCGGGCGCCGTTCGGCCGGGACGAGGCGGCCGCCTGGTGGCGCGCCCAGGAGCCCGCTGTGGTCGCCGGCCGCCTGACCGTCTGGGTCGCGGGCCACGCCGGCACGGTCAGCCTCGTCCGGGAGGCCAAGCCCAACGGCCGGCACCGCGGCGAGGTCGTCAAGCTGATGGTGCACCCCGACGCCCGCGGCCGGGGGCTGGGCCGCGCGCTGCTGCGCACCGCCGAGCGGGCCGCGGCGCAAGCCGGCGCGACCCTGCTGCTGCTGGACACGGAGACCGGCAGCGCGGCGGACCGCCTCTACCTCGCCGCCGGCTGGATCCGCTACGGCATCGTCCCGGACTACGCCGCAGATCCGGGCGGGTCCCTGCGGGACTGCAGCTTCTACTACAAAGCGCTCCCCCCGCCGTGACCGCGCTTGCGGATCATCGCAGGTGAAGCCAGACGGGGTCGGACGCCTGACCGCGCCGGTGGCGCGGCGGCGGCGGAGCGGGCACCCTGGCAGCCATGATTGACCGGCCGGTGTGGTTGCTCGACGTCGACGGGGTGATCAACGTCCGCCGGCCCGGCTGGGGCGCCGCGCGAGACGGCACCGCGCACTCCGCCGGCGTCACGTACCGCCTGCGGTGGGCGCCGGCGCTGATCGAGCGGATCTGCGCGGTGCACCGGGCGGGGGTCGACATCCGCTGGTGCACCACGTGGTGCGCCGACGCCGACCAGCTGGAGCGGCTGTTCGGTCTCCCCCGGCTGGACCGGGCCTGGTCCGTCGAGCTCGGCCGCGCCGCCGCGGCGGCGGCGAAGCTCGCGGCCGCCCGGCAGGTCCTCGCCGGGGGACGGCGCCTGATCTGGACCGACGACGCGGAGGTGCCCACCCGGGGTGCGGTGCATGACGAGCTGACCGGGGCGGGCCGCGCGTTGCTGATCGCGCCGTCACGGCGCCGCGGGCTGCGGCCCGAACACCTCGCCGCGATTGAGGCGTTCGCCGCCGTCCTACGGGCTTGACCGGGCCCGGTAGCGCTCGATCCACTGGCGGCTGAGCTCGTCGGCCTGCCGCCGGTGTCGGGGGACGATGGTGCGGTGATCGGGCACGACGAGACCGAGGAAGTCGAGGACGCCCTGGGTGGCGCCGACCAGGTCGCCGGCGAGGTCCTCATAGCGCAGCGCGTACGGCCGGACGCCGGCGGCGGCGAACCACGCCGCCCAGGCGGCGTTGTGTTCCTCGATCACGTCGATGAAGTGGGCGATGCGGTCGGCGTCGTAGGTCGGCGGCCGCCCGGCGCCGCCGTTGCCGCCGATCTCGCTGTTGCCACCGACGTACCAGGTGTCGGTCTGCTCCGCGCGCAGCCAGGACACCGCCTGCGCCAGCACGTCGTCGCGCCGCAGGTGGACGAACCGGGGCCGGCCGAACGCCAGCTCCAGCAGGGCGACGTCCCGGCCGGCGAGGTCGGGGTGGACCGTGCCGAGCTTGTCGACGAGGTCGTCAAGCGTTCCCCACATCAGCTTCGCGCCGAACACGCCGTTGGCGGTCCGGCCGGCGGCCAGCGCCGCCCGGACGAAGTCCGCGTAGTCGAACCCGCCCCGGCCGGCGCGGGGCAGCCGCCACCGGTCGGCCCACAGCGGCTCGTCGGGGGCGCGGAAGTACGCCTGCGGCCGGCCGGCGACGCCGGTGCCCGCCAACAACCCGAGCAGCAACGACGTGCCGGTGCGCGGGGTGCCGCAGACGAAGTAGGAGTCGGTCCGCTCCCGGGCGTCGGTCGGCATGGCCGGGACACAACCGCACCGGCGTACCCGCGCGCAAGCGGAAATCGCGGCCGCGGCCCTACCCGTCCGCCGGTTGCCCTGCCGCCGCGGCCCGGCGCAGCAGGGTGTCGCGTTCGGGCCGGTTGCGGGTCAGCGCCGCCGCCCGAACGAATTCGGCCCGGGCCTCGGCCAAGCGGCCGAGCCGGGCCAGCAGGTCGCCCCGCACGGTGGGCAGCAGGTGGTAGTCGCGCAGCATCGGGTGCTCGGCGATGGCATCGACGATCGCCAGGCCGCGGTGCGGCCCGTCGGCCATCGCGACGGCTACGGCCCGGTTGAGCTCCACGACCGGCGTGGGCGTGACCCGGTGCAGGGCCGCGTACAGCGCCGCGATCGCCGGCCAGTCCGTGTCCTGCGGGCGACGGGCCCGCGCGTGGCAGGCGGCGATCGCGGCCTGCCGCACGTACGGGCCGGTCGGCCGGCCCAGCCGCTCGGCGCGCAGCAGTGCGGCGTAGCCGCGCCGGATCAGCAGCTGGTCCCAGCGGCCGCGGTCCTGCTCCAGCAGCGGGACCGGTTCGCCGCCCGGGCCGACCCGGGCGGCGTTGCGCGACGACTGGATCTCCATCAGCGCGACGAGCCCGTGCACCTCCGGCTCCTGCGGCGCCAGCTCGGCCAGCACCCGCCCCAGTCGCAGCGCCTCGTAGGTCAGCTCGGGCCGCAGCCAGTGCTCGCCCGCCGTGGCGGTGTACCCCTCGTTGAAGATCAGATAGACGACGCCGAGCACCGAGGAGAGCCGCGCGGCGCGTTCGGCCGGCGCGGGTATCTCGAACGGGACCTTCCTGTCGGCCAGGATGCGCTTGGCGCGCACGATGCGCTGCGCGACGGTCGGCTCCGCGACGACGAACGCGCGCGCGATCTCGTCGGTGGTCAGGCCGCCGAGCACCCGCAACGTCAGTGCCACCCGCGAGTCGGTCGGCAGCACCGGATGGCACGCCACGAAGATCAGGCGCAGGACATCATCCTGTACGTCGGCAGCGTCCAGCACCTCGTCGAAGTCCGCCTGGCCGTAGGTCCGCTGCTCCCCCTCGACGTCGCGCCCGATCTCGGCCACCTTCGCGGCGAGCCGGTCGTTGCGGCGCAGCCGGTCGATGGCGCGGTGCCGGGCGGTGGCCATCAGCCAGCCGGCCGGGTTCGCCGGCATGCCCTTGGTAGGCCACTCCGACAGCGCCGCCACGAGGGCGTCCTGGGCCAGGTCCTCCGCGAGCCCGACATCCCGGACGAGGCGGGCAAGGGCCGCGACGATCCGGGCGGCCTCCAACCGCCAGACCGCCTCGACGGTGGCTTGGACGGCGGCGCGGGCCGGCGGGGTGCTCACTCCGGGCCGTACACCTGACGCAGGTCGCCCTCGCCCTCCTTGACCAACGCCCAGAACCGCCGGCTCAGCTCGATCGCCTCCTGCTTGGAACGCACGTCGATCAGCGCGAAGCTGACGATGGTCTCCTTGGCCTCGGCGTAGGGGCCGTCGGTGAACGTGGCGTGGCCGCCGCTGGCGGTGATGTGGGTGCCCTCCATCGCGAGCCCCCCGGTGGCGAGCAGCACCCCGGCGTTCGTCAGCTCCGCAACGAAGGTCGCCATGTCGGCGTACAGCTGGTCGTCGGCCTGGGGGCCGCCACCGTTGAGGGTCATCAGGAACCGCATCGGCCCATCCAACCAGAAAAGTAGTTGATCTTGTCGATTCGGCGGTGGGCCCGTTCGCCGAGCCAGTAGAGGGCAGGCAACAACGGTGAAGGAGAGCACTGATGCGAACGATCACGGTGGCCGAGTTCAGCTCGCTGGACGGCGTCGTCGAGGCGCCCGAGAAGTGGCACATGTCCTACGTCAACGACGAGATGTTCGCGGCCATGTACCCGGCGGACAGCGACATGGACACCATGCTGCTCGGCCGCACCACCTACGACAGCTTCGCCGGGGCGTTCGCGCACGGCCCCGCCGACGACCCGGTGGTGGCCAGCATGAACAGACCCGCCAAGGTCGTGGTGACCAGCACGCCCGACACCGTGACGTGGGCGAATTCCACCGCGCTGACCGGCGACGTGGTGGCGGGCGTCCGGGCGCTGAAGGAACAGCCGGGCGGGTCGATCGTCGTCGTCGGCAGCACCACGCTGGCCCGTACCCTGTTGGCCGCCGGCCTGGTCGACGAGCTGAGCCTGCTCCTGCACCCGGTGGTCGTGGGCGTGGGCGCCCGGCTGTTCCCCCAGGACGGACCCGGCGCGGCCTTCACGCTCACCGCCTGCACGCCGCTGAGCACCGGCGTCGTCCACCTCGTCTACACGGCCGCCTGATCCCGCGTCCCGACCGGAGGACATCGATGGAGAGCCCTGTCCGGGGAAGCGCCTACTTCCCGTCGATCGAGAAGAAGTACGGCAAGCCGATCGCCCACTGGCAGCGGTTGCTGCGGGAGTACCGCGCCCAGCACCCCGACGCCCGGCACATGCACCTGGTCGCCTGGCTCAAGACGGAGCACGGCATGGGCCACGGCCACGCCAACGCGATCGTGGCCGCCACCCCGCCCTCCCCGCGGTGATCAAGGGATTGGTGCCACCCCGGCCGGCGTGTCGTGGCACCTATCCCTTGGTCAACCGTGTGAAGACGGGTCGTCCACCGGGTACGGCGTCGTGGTCCGAGCGTCCCGCAGGGCGGTCGCCCACCAGGCGAGCTGGTCCAGGAGCGTCTTGGCGTAGCCGGCCGCCGCGGTGTCCAGCGGTGCGCCGTCCGCCCAGGTGGTGAAGTAGTTGGCGAAGGCCAACCCGTCCCGGATGGTCACCGCGTGCAGCTCGGTGAACACGTTCTCCAGATGGAGTACGGCGTGCCGGCCGCCCGCCGCGCCGCCGTAGCTCACGAACCCGACGGGCTTGGCGGTCCACTGCGTGAAGTGCCAGTCGATGAGGGCCTTCAGCGAGGCCGGGTAGCTGTGGTTGTACTCGGGCGTGACGATGATGAAGGCGTCGGCGTCCCGCAGCCGCTCGGTGATGTGCCGCATGCCGTGGGGGCGGGGGTAGTCGTCCCCCGCGAATATCGGTGGCACAGCGGGCAGGGACAACGGGATGTCGGCGTCGACCAGATCGACGACGTCGACGTCGAAGCCACCATGGGCCCGGGCGAGCTCCGCCACCCAGCCGGCGACGACAGGCCCGAATCTGCCTTCGCGGACGCTGCCGATGATGACGACCAGTCTGCTCTTGTCACTCATGTCGTAGAGCGTCGGTCCTCTGCGGCCCGGCAACCAGACCGGCTGAATGCTGGTCCCCGCAGGGCCACCGTCCCGATCGCCAACGCGCACCAGCACAGCAAGGCATCGGCGGTGGTGGGCACGGATTCGATCTGGTGTGGGATGCCCGGCGGTGATCTGGCTTGGCTAGAGTTGACGGTGTTGCGGAATCCCGTCCGCCTGGGATTGAGGAGCACTGATGTACACGACGATGACCGGCGCTTCCGTCAGCCCCTGGTGACCGCAGTCGCAGGCTGGTAACGCCGCCCGTGTAGCAGCAAAGTCAGCACACATCCCGGTCGCCGGGGCGAGGTGACACGTGTCACCGGCCCTTGGCGCTGTTTGGCGTCTCCGTTCGCCTTTCCGGGAGTTCTGCTGTGTCGGCTCGTCATTCTCCACTGCTCCGTGTACGTGTCCTGGTCGAACGCCTGATCGCTGCCCCGTTCGGCAGGACGTTTCACCGGTCGAGGTCAGCTCCGGCTGCTCCGAGCTCCGCTGATCAGACTGTCAACCGGAATGTCCGCCTGCTGAGCTGGTTCAACTTCGTCGGCGACTTCCGCATGTACGGGCCGATCATGGTCATCTACTTCGCGCACGTCACCGGCTCGTACACCGCTGCCGCCAGCCTCCTGGCGGTCAAAATGCTGTCCTCGGCGGCGTTCGAAGTCCCTACCGGGGTGCTCTCCGACCGCCTCGGCCGACGCAGCACGATGATCGCCGGTGCCGTCGTCATGGTGGCCGCCCATCTCGGGTACGCCGGCGCTTCGGGCTACGGCCTCCTGCTGGCAGCTGTTGTGCTGGAGGGATTGGCGACCTCACTGTGGAGCGGCAACAACGAGTCTCTGCTCTACGACACGTTGCTCGAAGCCGGCCGGGAGGAGGAGTTCCCCCGGCACTCGGGCCGGGTGAACTCGATGTTCCAGATCGCGCTCGCCCTGTCGGCAGCCATCGGTGGCGTGGTCGCCGGCGCGTGGTCGCTGCGGGTGGTGGTCGTGCTGTCGGTCGTGCCGCAGGTGCTGTGCGTACTCGTCGCCTTGCGGATCCGGGAACCGCGGGCGCACGGCCCGCGGGAATCGACCGTGCTGGTGCATCTCGGATCGGCCCTGCGCGGCATCCGCCGAAATCCGGTGCTCCGCCGGATGACTCTGGTGTCGGCGCTTCGCTACAGCAGCGAGAGCGCCGCCCAGTTGTCGCCTGTGTTCGTGGCAGGGCTGTGGCCGCTCTGGGCGCTGGGCCTGTGGCGCACCTTCGGCCACGGCGTGGCCTTCGTCGGCTTCCGCGTCAGTGGTTGGGTGATCGGCCGGGTGGGCGCCGCCCCCACCCTGCTGTTCGGCGAGCTGTTCGACAACGTGGCGAACGTCGTGGCGCTGGTCAAGCCGACGGTATTCTCGCCCGTGCTGCTTGGGTCGCCGGCCTACGGCATGTCGACAATCGCCCAGCAGACGTTGCTGCAGCGCGAGTTCACCGACCGGGAACGCGCGACGATGGGGTCGCTTGCGTCGCTGCTCGGCAGCGTGCTCTACGCGCTCGTCGCCCTGGGAGCCGGCCTGGTGGCAGACCGTTGGGGCATCGTTGCGGCGTTGCTCGCGATCCAGGCGGTGGTGCTGATCGCACTTCCGCTCGCCTGGTCGGTGCACGCGCACGCTTCTCCGCTTTCCACGGGCGCTGAGAGGTGACGGGATGAGCGCCTTCTCGGCCCCGGCCAGACCTGCGGTCGACGTCGCAGTGCTGCAGGGTGAGAGGCCGTAGCCCGCGACGGCGACATAACCGGCTAGGTCGTCAGCCAGGTCGCCCATTAGGGTCGACGGCATGACGCCAGCCCTTGCCACCAGCGCCTTCGACTCGCTGCGCCTCGACGCCGTGCCGGATCAGGAGACGCTGCGCCGGGCCTATGAACTCCCCGGCGAGGCGGCCGTGCGGAAGCAGATGACAGAACTCACCGAGCAGACCCGGCGGTTGATCGGCTGCTCGTCGCTGGTCCTGGTTGCCAGCGTGGACGCCGAGGGCAACTGTGACGTCTCCCCGCGCGGTGGCCCCGCCGGGTTCGTCGCCGTCCTGGACACACGGACGGTGGCGATACCGGACGCGACCGGCAACAAGCGTCTCGACACCCTGCAGAACGTCATCGCCACCGGCCGGGCCGGGCTGCTGTTCGTCATTCCGGGGCGCACCACGACGCTCAGGCTGAACGGCCGGGCCTGCGTCTCGACTCGCCCCGAGCTGCTGTCGCAGCTGACCGCCGTGGGCAAGCCGCCGGCCAGTGCGCTGGTGCTGGGGATCGAGGAGGTCTACCCGCACTGCCCCAAGTCGCTGCTGCGCAGCGGGGCCTGGCAGCCGGAGCAGTGGCTGCCGGCGGACGCCCAACCGACCTCGGCCGAGGTGACGCTGGCCCAGCTGCGGATGCCGGACCTGACGATCGCCGACATCGAGCAGACGGAGGCGGACGCGCTGAAGTACCGGTACGAGTGACGGGCCGCACAGCGCCGCCACCGCCGCAGCGCCCGCGTCTCGCTGTCCACCTCTCACCCAACTGTCCGGGGTCTCACGGCAGGAAACGCATCTCCGGGTAACGAGCCGACGGACCGGCCAGCAGGCGGCCGTCGCGGTGGCGCAGGTGCTTGTCGAAGAACGCCCGCACGTACGGCCGCTGGACGGCGATGGACCGTTCGCCGTCGATGCTACCGATCAACGGCTCGCTGTCCTGCGCCGGAGTTCCGATCTGTGGCAGCAGGACCTGGAAGTCGGTGAACGACAGATGCCCGGCGTTCTCCAGCTGAATCCAGTACCGCGGGCCGCGCAGCCGGGACCACATCTGGTCCCAGGTCTCGTCGGCGTCCTGCGGGTCCGCGGTGTCAGCGCTCATCATCAGGAACGGCCGGTCCAGTCCGGCGGTGAGCACCCGGCCGAAGAAGGTGCCGTCCAGGTTGAGTCCGGCCCGGACCCGCCGGTCCGCCAGCATCGCCTCCGCCGAGCCGGCGCCGCCGAGCGACGAGCCGAACATCCCGACCCGGGACAGGTCGAGCGCCTGCGCGAGTCCTCGCGGCAGCGCCCGGCCCGAAGCATCGGGGTTGCGCCCGCGGCTGATCGCGGTCAGCTTGTCGAGCACGAAGCGAGTGTCGGCCACCCGGACGTCGAGCGCCCTGCCCAGCGACGCGACCTCGTCGTCGGGACCGGCCGGCGGCGGGATCGCGTGGGTCGCGATCCGCCCGTCCGGGAACTCGACGAACTGCGCGTCGTGCGTGTGGTCGATCGTCACGACGACGAAGCCGTGGCTGGCCAGGTCCTCGACCAGCGCCGTGCTCCCGGTGCGCTCCCCGCCGAAGCCGGGCGAGTACACCACGACCGCCCGGCGGCCCGGGGCGGCCGGCGCGCCGGTATGCCCGTACGTGACCGGCAGCACGAAGCCGCTCCCCGGCGGGTTGATGCGGGCCGCGACGCCCGGCGACACCCAACCCGCCCGCGGGTGGCCGTGGACACCGCGCGCCGGATACCAGATCTGCACCATCAGCTCGCGGGCCTTCTCGGCCGGCACCCACGGATCGGACCGGGACCGGTCGACCAGATGCAGCGAGACGGTGCCGATCCGCTCCGGCCCGGTCGGCCGCGGCAACGTCAGCCGGATGTCTGCCCCGGCGGCCGGTCGGAGGGGCAGGCCGGTCGGCGGCTCGGCCGCGGCGGGCGAGCCGGCCAGCAGCGTGGCGGCGGAGGCGAGAACTGCGACGAGTGTCTTCATAGGATCGAGCCTCCGGGGTCGAGGAAGACCGGTACGGCGGTTAGCGGAAAAGATGATCTTGTCTTCTCGTGACCGTGAGGCTAGAGCCGGCTTCGCCCGGGCACCTCAATGTGAGGCGGCCTCGTGGATGACGGCGACGGCCGCGGGGGCGTCCGGCACCGTGATGGTCACCGTACGGCCGGAGTGCAGCGTCAGGCGCAGGGTCGGCCCGGAGCGGACCGTGCAGCACGTCCGGCGCGGCGTCCACCAGAAGCCGTACACGACGGACCACGCCGGCAGGTCGATGACCTCGGCGTGGGCGATCTGCGCGAGCCGGTAAGAGCAACGCGGCAGGCCGAGCACACCGAACCGGACCGTCACGCCGTTGGGGCCCGCGGCCGTCCGGACGCTGGTGGCGGTCAGCACCTCGAGCAGCACGCCAGCGCCGATGACCAGCAGCGGGATCACGAGATCGCCGCGGTCGCCCGCCGACATGTTGCTCACGGCCAGCAGCGGCACGACCAGGGCGACGCTCAGCACCACCATGGGCCAGTTCGTGGCCCGTCCGGTGTAGACCGAGTGCCGGCCGGGGCCGGCGAACGCGGATGTCGTCATCGGGCTCTTCCTCTCCCTCAATCGCCTCAGTCGCGCCAAGACGCTCGGCGAGCCGTCCTGTGGGTCACGTCAGCCGCTCGATGAGGCGGATCAGGTCGCTCCGGCCGAGGCCGTACCGGCGCGCCTCGACCACCAGGGCATGGGCGGCGTCGAGCACGGGCGACGGCTCGGGCACCGCGGACGCCACCCGCGCACCGCGGCCCCGGCGGAATTCGAGCAGGCCCTCGTCGCGGAGCTGCCGGTAGGCGGCCAGCACGGTGTTGCGGTCGACTGCCAGCGCCTCGGCCAGCTCGGCCGCCGGGGGCAGCTGCTCGCCGACGGCCAGCTCGCCCGCGGCCACGCCCTGGCGGACGCAGCGGGCGACCTGGTGCGGGAGCAGCTCCCGCGACGCGTGATCGATTACCCACCTCATAGTGCTAGTATCATCAGCACTATTCGAGGCTGAGTCAATACCAGGTCTCCACCGGTTCGACGACGAGACGCCGAACCCGGCGCTAAGCCGCGGCCGTCGATGACCGTGGCTGTGCGTACGTTGACAGGCCGTTAGTCGGTCATGCCCCGGCCACGGACCAACGGCAGGAAGATCTCGTCGACGATCTCGACCAGGATCTCGTCGGGCACGGCCGGGACGCCGCGCAGGGCGTATTCGCCCCGTAGCAGCATCATCGGCAGCGCCGCCACCCGCGGCTGCACCGCCTCCGGGGGCGCCTCGCCACGGGCCACCGCCCGGCCAAGAAGGGCGAACCAGGCGGCGTTCATCGCACCGCCACCGGCCTGCGCGCGCAGCAATTCCAGCAACGCCGGCTCGTCGGCCGCCGCCGACAGCAGGTCGCGCAGGATCGCCCCGCGCGGTGAAGACCAGGTCGCGTTGGCCCGCCGCAGCAGGTCCAGCGCGTCGCCGCGGAGGCTGCCGGTGTCCGGCGTTGGAGTGCGGGCATCGGCCAGGTACTTGTACGCGGCGATGCCGAGCGCGGCTCGCCGCGGCCAGCGTCGGTAGATCGCGTTCTTGTTCGTGCCGGCACGCTGAGCGACCTTGTCCATAGTCATGCCGGCATACCCGGAGACGGTCAGTTCCTCGGCGGCCGCCCGCAGGATCGCCTGCTCCAACTCCGTACCTCGCCGCCGCTGCCCTACCGCCACGGTACGCATCGTACCCTAACTCATGTACGGTACGGGACGTACCTTAAAGGAGGCAGCTATGCGCGCTTGGGGCGTCACCTACGACACCGGATTCACCAACCTGGGGACCACCACCCATGAACCGTTCGACCCCGACATCGTCGCCAAGGACATGCAGATCATCCGCGCCGACCTGCATGCCGACGCGATCCGGATCACCGGTGGGGTCGCCGACCGTCTGGAGATTGCCGCCCGCCACGCGGCGGCCGCCGGCCTGGAGGTCTGGTACTGCCCGTTCACCAACGACCTCACCACCGACCAGCTCTTAGCGTTCCTGCTGGACGCTGCCGAGCGTGCCGAGCGAATCCGACGGGAAGGAGCGAACATCCGCTTCCTCACCGGCTCGGAAATCAGCATCATGACGATCGGGCTCATGCCCGGCGACACCCTGACCGAGCGGGCAGCCGTTATCGCCGACCCGGCACGGGCTCGCGAGGTCCTACCGGGCATGCAGCAGCGGACCAACGCACTGCTGGCCAAAGCCGCCGCGGGCGCCCGCGAGCGGTTCGGCGGCCTAATAGGGTACGCCTCGCTCCCTCTGGAGGCGGTGGACTGGACGCCGTTCGACTTCATCGCCTCCGACGCCGGCTACCGCGACGCCAGTAACGCTGCGGACCTGCCCGCGAACCTCGCCACAATGACGTCGCTAGGCAAGCCGTTCGCCATCACCGAGTTCGGCTGCGCGCCCTTCACCGGCGCCGCGGAGCGGGGAAGCCGCTCCGACATCCTCGCGTACCACGAGAGCACCGCCGAGGCACTGCGCCTCAAGGAGACCGTCGAGCGCAACGAATCCGAACAAGCCACCTACCTTCGCGAACTCCTTGATGTCTACGACGCCGGCGGTGTCGACACCGCGTTCGTCCACACCTTCGCCTATCGGCACCTGCCTACCTCCGAGGACCCCGAGCGGGACTTCGACCGGGGCAGCTTCGGGATCGTAAAAGTCCTCCCACCCGGCCGCACCGGGGTGACCTATCCGGGAATGCCATGGGAGCCCAAGGCCGCCTTCTACGCCCTGGCCGAGTACGGCCAGGGCCGCACGAACTCGTCCCGAACGTGACGCGTCGGGGTACTTCGCGCCGCAGACGACGCGGTGCCACCGCGTCGTCTGCGAGTGGCGTCCGCCTCACCCACCCCTGCGTCTTGAATCCCCGCACAACCGGATCCGCGAAACAAGACCACGACTCGCAACTCGACGGCCTGAACACCGCTCAGCCCTGGACGCCAGGCATGTGCGTACAGGCGGCAGACGGGGCTCCCTGACGGGGTCGGTTCAGGTGGTGGCTCGGGCGGGGAGCTCGCGAATTGCCGCCGCGGCCGCCTCCGGATCGTCCACGTAAAAGCGGACGCTTCGCACCGCGTGTCGTCCCGCCTTGCCGCAGTCCACGTCAACGGGCTCGGCGAAGGTGAGCGACATGTTCGAAAGCCCGAGCACCGACACCGCCAGCTTGCCATCGCCGGCCTCGACGCCGCGTTGGTGCGAGGCGATGCCGCCACCACCGACCTGACTCAGCGTGCCGAGCGGCACGGCGATATCAGTGAAGATGGTCATGCGCAGCCGGAGTCGCTCGCCGTCGAGCAGATGCGGCCGGGTGTACGCCGAGGCAGCGAACCCGAGCGCCCAGATGAGGCCGTAGACGCCCAGGATGAGAAGGGTCCAGCGTAGCCACGTCCACGGCACCAGGAACTCGACGATAGCCAGTTCGACAATCGAAACTCCGATCATGGCGCCGAGAACGCCGCGCAGCCGCCCGCCGTACGCCAGGAGCCGGTCGCCCGGCGCAGCGTCCCGCTGGCGGCGGATGCCGCCGACGAGCGCGCCGAGGATCCGGAACTCCTGCCGCACGAGGAACGCCACCGGCCGGGGCAAAACGGCCTCGACGGCGTCGCCGAAAGCCTCAGCCCGATTCGCACCGGCTTGGTGCGAGCGGCGGTAGGCCCGCACCAGCAGCAGGAACTCGCCGACGACGACCACCGCCAGCAGCGCTTCCAGCGCCAGCAGCAGGATCGCGGCCTGCGCCAGGGTCAGCACCCCGGTGAGGTAGAGAGTGGCCTGAACGGCAAGGACCACGAAGGGAAGCCAGCGCACCCATTGCTTCGTCATACGACTGAATGATAACGGTGCCGAGCGGTCCTTACAACCGCGTTGTATTGATACTTTCTGGCTATGCCGAAGAAGGTCGACCACCACGAGCGACGGCTGATCATCGCTGACGCCCTCAAGCGGGTGGCGAGCGAGATGGGGCTGGAACAGATCAGCCTTCGCCACGTGGCGAGCGAGGCCGGCCTGTCGGCCGGGACGATCCAGCACTACTTCCGCACCAAGGACGAGATGATGACGTTCGCCCTGGCCGAGGTGCAGCAGAGCACCGCCGGCCGGCTGTCGGCGGCGGTGGCGGCGCTCGGTGAGGATCCCTCCCCGCACGACCTGCTGCGGACGACCCTGACCCAGATGCTCGCGCTCGACGACGCCCGCCGCGCCGACGGCCGCGTTGCGCTCGCCTTCCTGTCCTACGTGGCGGTACGTCCCGACGCTGCGTCCGCGCTGCGGGCCGACACCCGGGCGATGCTGACCTTCGTGGCCGGCCTGATCCGCACAGCGCAGCAGGCCGGCCAGGCCGCACCCGGGCTTGACCCCGATCTGACCGCGACCGGCCTGCTCGCGCTCGCCGACGGGCTGAACAACTACCTGCTGAGCGGGCACTACGGGCCGGAACGGGCCGTCGCAACCCTGCACGCCCACCTTGGGATGATCTTCACGAGCTGACCTCATGAACCGCGCACGGCCCCGTCCCCGCCTGCGCGCAACCGGTCCTACGAGCCCACCGGCACCTGCTCGACCCGGTGCCGCCCCGGACACCGTAACCGGTCAGGTGTCGCGCGATCGGAGCAGGCATGTGCCGGCAACCAGTGTGCCGAACGACCAGGCGGCGAGGACGCTGAGGCCGGCCCAGGGTCCGATGGGCAGTCGGGGGAGGTCGGTGGTGGCCTGGATGGCCAGCCCGGCGGTCATCGGCGCGAGCTGTACGAGGAGCCGGTGCAGGTCCGAGTCGCTTACCCACTGGGTGAGGATCGGTGGAAGGTAGAGGAGCCCGAGGACGGCTCCGATCGCGGCCCCGGAGTCACGAACGACGGCGGCGGCGCCGAGGCCGAGGAGCGCGACGAGCGCGAGGTAGCCGGCCGTACCAGCGCCGGCCCGCATGACGGGTCCGCCGGTCAGGGCAAGAGGCGCCGGCAGAACGGCCTCGGCGACGACCAGCGAAGCGAGCGCGGTGAAACCCCGACGACGGCCACCACGGCGGCGAGCACCAGCGCCTTGGCCGCGAGCACCGTCGGGCGTTTCGGGATCGCTGTCAGCGTGGTGCCGAGGAGGGCGGTGCTGTACCCCGGCCGTCGTCGCCGGCGACCCGCGTCTTGCCGCCAGCCTGGTCACCAACCTGATCGACAACGCTCTGCGGCACAACGTTCCCGGCGGAACCGTCGAGGTCGCGACCACCGCCGCCGGCCGCTTCACCATCAGCAACACGGGTGCACAGATTCCCCCGGCCGAGGTCAGCCGACTATTCCAGCCCTTCCAGCGCATCGCCACCGACCGCACCGACCAAACGGACGGACACGGCCTCGGCCTCGCCATCGTCGCCGCCGTCGCCAACGCACACCACGCCCCGCTCACCGCCCGCCCACGGCCGGGTGGCGGTCTCCACATCACCGTCGACCTCCCGCTCGCGCACGTACCCCGGTGATACGCAGCAGGCCGCCCGGGCGACGAAACGCCCGGCCGCCGGGCCACCGAGGTGCGCCGGCGGCCTCCACCAACCCTCGAATCCGCCCCAGGGTCGATGAGCACACCGGCGCCGAGCCGGCCGAGTTGTGGGGGTCGCCCGCGCGACGTTCCACTGCGGGATCGAGCGTGCGGCGACCGTTGGCCGAAGTCGCCGTCACCCTCCACTCCGGTGGCGCCCAGTCGCGGTGTGGAGACGCCGAGCTGGCAGCTCGGCGTCTCCAGGGTCCGCTTTCGCCTCAGCGCCACTCGGCGAGGTGCGCGGCGATGAACTCGCTCACGGATGTCGGGCGCCGTCCGGTGATGCGTTCAACGACCGGGGACTGCTCGGCGAAGCCGCCGGCCCGGACGCGGTCGTAGATGTCGAGGAGGATGTCCGTGGTCCACGCGTCCAGCCCCTCGACCACCTGTGCGGGTGGTGGATCGTCGCGCTGACGATAGTGCCGAGACGGGCCGAGAGCTCGTCCGCGACGGCCCGCACCGGCAGCGCGGCCGGCCCGGTGATCGTGTACGCCTGTCGGTCGTGCCGGGCTGGCGAGAGGAGCGCGGCCACCGCGACGGCGGCGATGTCCCGCGCGTCGACCCATGCGATGGGCGTGCCACCGGACGGCAGCCGCAGCACCCGGCCGACGCGGATGTCGTCGCGGTAGAACCGCGGATCGGTGAGAACCTGGTGGAACCAGGACGGCCGCAGCAAGGTCCAGCCGGCGGCGCGCCCGGTGACGGCATCCTCGACCCGGCGCGCCCAGTGCCCGGCGGGGAGCCCGTCCGCGCCCTGCTCGGACAGCAGCACGACGTGGGCGCCCGGGTTGATGTCGATGAGGCTGGCGACGAGTTCGGGGGCCTCGGGTACGTCCGGCCGCATGAGGTACACCGCGTCCACGCCCGCGACGGCGTTGGGCCAGGTGCCCGGATCACCCCAGGAGAACGCGGTTGCGGCGCCGGGGCGGGACGATCCCTCCCGGACGACGACCCCGGGGTGCTGCCGCAGCCGAACGACCACCTCCCGGCCGGTCTTGCCCCGGGCGCCGGTCACCAGCACCGTGCGACTCACGGCCGCGCCTCCGGCCGGATGATCGCCTTGCCGGTGATGGACGTGCCGCTGCGCAACAGGCCGAGCAGCGCATCCGGGACGCGCTCGATCCCGTCGAGCACCGACTGGTGGTGGACGATCCGGCCCGTCCGCAGCCACGGTCCCATCTCGGCGCGGAAGTCGGGTATGCGGTGAAGGTGGTCGGTGACCAGGAACCCGTACGCGGTCGCGCGCTTCATCACCAGCTCGTAAAGGTTGCGCACCCCGTACGGTTCCTGCCCGTCGTACTGGCTGGCCATGCCGCACAGGGCCAGGCGACTGCCGACGCGGAGCCGGTCGACGGCTGCCTCCAGCTGGGCGCCGCCGACGTTGTCGAACACGACGTCCACCCCGTCAGGTGCGGCCGCTTCGAGGTGGCCGCGAACGTCGCCGTCGCGGTAGTTGAACGCGGCGTCGAACCCGAAGACCTCCCGGAGCTGCCGAACCTTCGCGTCCGTACCGGCGCTGCCGATCACCCGGCCGGCGCCGCGCAGCCTGGCGATCTGGCCTGCGATGCTGCCGACAGCGCCGGCCGCGCCGGTGACGAACACCGTGTCATCGGCCCGCACCGCTGCTAGTTCGCTCATGCCGAGCCAGGCGCTCAGCCCGGTCGCGCCGAGCGGGCCGAGGTACGCCTCGGCCGGGATGCCGTCGACGTCGACCACGGAGACGGCCGCCGCGTCGACAACGGCGACCTCACGCAGCCCGGCGAAGTGCTCGACCACCTGGCCCGCCTCGACGCCCGCCGCGCGCGACTCGACGACTACGCCGACCGCCGCGCCCTCCAGCGGTGCATGCAGCGGGAACGGCGCGATGTATGACGGCCGGTCGTCCATCCGGCCACGCATGTACGGATCCACCGACAGATGCGTGTTGCGGATCATGACCTGCCCGGGCCCTGGGTCCGGGACGCCTGCCTCGACCAGGACGAAGTCCTCAGGGGACGCCTGCGCGCGCGGTCGCCGCACCAGGTGCCACTCACGGGCCGACCGGGCCTGTGCCGCACTTACCCGCACGTGTGCTACTTCGGTCATGACCGCCTCCAACATATACTTGATTGTCTCAAGCATTACTCTAGGCACAGCTGCTTGAGACAATCAAGCTTTTGCTAGACTGGTCCCATGGCCGTACCGTCGGGCCCGGTCACCGCGTCGACCGACGCGGAGCGGGCCATGTTCGACTTCGTCGACGCCTACGACCGCGCCTACGAGACCGCCGCCACGACGCACGAACTGAGCGTGGCGCAGGCATGCGTCCTCGGCCGGCTCACCGACCCGCGCGGCATGCGGGAACTGGCCGATGAACTCGGCTGCGACGCCTCGAACATCACCCAGATCATCGCCCGGCTCGAGAGCCGCGACCTCGTGCAACGGCACACCAACCCGAACGACCGCCGGTCCCGGCAGATCGTTCGCACGCCGACCGGCGACGCGTTGTACGCCGACTTCGAGGCGTCGTTCGCGTTCGCGCGCGCCGCGATCGCCAACCTCAGCACCACGGAGCAGGACCAGCTCGCAGCCCTGCTCCGCAAAGCCCTCGGCGCCGCGGACGGCTGGCCGGCGATGGGGCGCCGGGACGCCTGAACAGGTTGCCGACGTGGGTTTTCACCGTCTCCAGGCTGATCACCAGTGTCTGGGCGACGAGAGCGCGGATCGCATCGGGGAACAGCAGTGACTCGCCGCTGTGGACCAGGCGGATCGCGTGGGCGATCTGGGCCAGTTTCGCGCGCTCGAGCAGGGGAGTAGCTTGTATTCTTGCCGCCTTCACGGACCTTCGGCGACTTCTACAGACCATCCAGTCGCTTGCTCATCATGTCGAGTGTCGGCCAAGGAGGACCCTCGTGCAGCGCACGCAGGAACTCTTCGCCGAATCGCCTCCCCTGCGGAAACTGGTCGCCACGCTCCCAACGCCACGCCGCGACCATGGCGAGAATGAGCTGTCGGCACTCGTCCAGCAGCCCTTGGTCGACGTTCGGGTAGTGCGCGCAGACCGCCTCGGGAACATGGGCGAGATCGAACTCGACGGGTCCACGGCAGCACGTCTCAAGGTCGATGAACAACGGGCCGTCCTTCGTGCTGAGCACATTGCCTGAATGCGGCTCGCCGTGGAGCAGCTGCTCCACGGCGCCGCGGTCGTCGATCGCTCGTCGCAGGCTGGCTAGTCTGCCGCTGAGGAACACGCGGTCTGCGTCGGCGAGCTCCGGTGAGCGGTCCGGGTCGGCAACGATCTCCTCCGCCTCCCCGATCCGGTCCGTGAACCGCGGGCTCGCCACCTCGACCTCGCGCATGCCGGCGTGCAGCAGCTCCAGCGCCTTGGCGTAGTCGACTGGCGAGACGTGAGGCGTCACGGGCTCGTAGTAGGTCCACAGCGTCACTGTGAAGCCATCGCGCGCGTACACACGCGGGTCGGCCCGAGGCTCCAAGGGGCACACCGGGCAGCCGACCGCGGCGAGCCGTCGAGCGAGCTCGACTTCCAGCTGTGCAACCTCTTGTCCGTCAGGGGCGACCCGGGCAAAGACGTCGCATGGCGTCAGCCGCAGTGCCAGCTTGTTCGAGTTCTGGAGAACGATCGCGTCGCTGGCTGGCAGGCCGAGCGATGCGGCGACCGAAGTCGCAGCCGCGATCGCCCGCGTGATGTCGGACATCTCCATGTACTTATCGCCCACCTACGCGACACGCCGTCGACTGGCGCTGTCCCGCCACGAAAACCTTGCCAGAGCCATTTCCTGGCGTATGCGGCTCTGCGCTGGAGCCGTACCGCGACACCGCCCTGATGGACGCGTCGGACTGAGCCGGAGCAGGTCTGGGAACACGGCCCGCACCCTATCGTTCACCGTGCTCACCAGCGAAGGATTTAGCTCGTCAGCGGCAACGCCATGATCGGCGGGCCCCGCCTCCCGCTCAGGTTGGTTGGCGCCTCCCGGACGTCGTCAGCTACAGCGGACCGGACAGGTAGCGGTCCAGGAGCGACCGCAACCGCGCGGACGCGTACAACATAACTGTCATTATGGTGTACTCGGCGCCGCGCGCCGCCCGTAGTCGGTGCGGTCGGACCAATTACCGGATTATCGATATTGACAATCCGATAATCCGCCTGCAACGGCAGGCCATGACGGACCCGCCTCGGCGCCACGTACGTCATTGCCAAACTGGACCCGCGGACTGCCGGGCGGTTCATCACCCTGCACACCACCGCGTTCGAGTACGCCACCGAGGGCAACGTCGCGACGATGGAGCGAGCTTTGCGCCTGCACCGCCCGACAATCAGCCACTGCACGTGACAGGGGCCACGGAGATGACCTCAAGCAAGCACGAATTCCACCGGGCGGAGCCGGGGAACGCCCTCACCGATGACGACCTCCATCCCTCCTGTCAGCAGGCACTACGTCACGTGGCCGGGCTGTCGGCCGGGCCGCCGATCGACCCCTCATTGCGGATCACGCTCAACTTCCACCCTGACCGCTTGGCTGCCGGCCGCCCGATCCTGCAGGCACTAGCCGGCGCGGGGACGTACCTGTCGCAGTTCGTCACCGGAACCAGCAACGGCGGGCTGAGCGCACACCCCGGCGGCTACCGATGGCGCTGTGAACACCAGATGTTCGCCGGCGCCTACGACGCCTCCCCTGCCCATCTGCGACCGGTCTACGGGGCACTGAACTTCCGCCACAAACCCGTCGGCGCGGCGCCCCGATTCGGCTCAGCGCACCTGCGCCTGACCGGGCCCACCTCGACCCGAGCGACATTCTGCTACCCGGACAGCCACCTCGAACCGACCGCCTTCGCAGTGGCCGAGCGGATGTCACTCATCGCCTTGGCCCTTGCCGACGAGCAGGATGAGCTGGACGACTACATCGAGGCGCAGGTTCACGGCCCGGTGCGGCTCGACCGTGACGTCGAGGCGCTCGTGCTCGATCCCAGCTACCGCGGAACCGATGTCGAGGCCGCCGCTCGACGCCTGCCCTGCCGGCTGGAATGGCACCCCGGCTTCCGGCTGGCCGTCGGAGAACTACGCCGGCACCCCGACTACCGCGGCCAGCACTACATCGACCTGGGCACCTCAATCGCCGTTGACGGCCACCTGACTCCCCGCCTGATCGGCGACGCCGCCCGCAGCGGCCGCTACGACCAGCAGGACCTCAAACGGGTCTGGCACTACCTCGCCCGCTTTCGGGGTTGAGGAAAATCGGTAGGCGCGGGGTGAGGGAACGTACGTTGTGCGGCTGTGCCCGTTGAGTTCCTGCCTGATGATCACTCTGCTGCGACGGTGCGGTATCTGGGCCACTTCCTGACCGAGGACCCCTTGGACGTGCCTTGGTCGGTGGTGGAGTACGTGGCCGGCCAGCTCGACGTCGCGGATCCGTCGGCGATCAAGCGGTACACCCGAGCAGCAGCCCACGGCGTACGAGCACTGCCGGGATTTCGTCGACGGCGTCCACGAGCCGCGGGTGGAGTTCATGGGCGCCCGGGCGTGGATCCACGCTGAGGGGGCGGTGGCACTGTTCGAGCTGGCCAAGGCGTAGCTGCGCCGGGAGCGGGTGCTGCTGCCATCCCGCGGGCCGTTCATTTCGTCGCGGTGGCCCATCCGGCCGCCATCGAGGGGCTGTGGTACCGGGTGAAACCGCAGCCCCACGCGATCGGGTCGACGAGCGGCGCGCCACCCCAGCGGGGCGTGCCGGACACGAGCAACCGGGTGCCGATCTGATAGGCAGGGACATGCTCGGACATGGCATCGCCCGTCCCGGCCCCAGCGGCGGGCGGCGACATGTCCACCACGGCGGTGCCCGCGGAGCCACCCTTGAACCAGGTGTGCACCTGGAAGGTCACCGATCGCAGGTCCACGGGGGCGGCATGCGGGCTGCGCTCGGTTTGTGCCGGTCCGATGCCGGTCACGGTGCCGTCGAAGGCGAAGGCCTGCTCGGCGAGCGTCTCCGGTGAATACGTCTTGACGCACTGCGCCGCGCCGAAGGCGAGCGGATCGCCCGGCTTGACCCCGGCCGGCGGATCGGCCGCCGGCGCCGACGCGACCGGTGCCGACGAGGAGGTGACCGGCGGCTGTGCCTGCGGCGTCGCGGCCGGCCGGTGGACGCCGTACACGCCCGCCGCGATGATCACCGCGGTCGCGGTCGCGGTCGCCGCCACCGTCAGGGTCCGGCGCCTGCGGTGGACCCGGCGCACCGCCGCGGCGGCCACGGCCAGCTCGTCGACGGCGTCGGCGGCGTCGGCGGCGAACAGCTCGCGCAGCTCGCGCTCGGTCGACTGGTTCATCGGGTCTCCCTCTGTGCGTCGATGGTCGCGGGCCCCCGCAGGCTCGCCAGGGCACGCGAGGCGGTGGCCCGCACCGAGCTCTCGCTGACCCCCATGGCCGCGGCGATCGCCGCGTCGTTCAGGTCGGCGTAGTACCGCAGGACCAGCACTGTGCGGGCGCGCGGGGCGAGCCTGCTCAACAGGACCCGCATCTGGTCCCGGGCGGCGACCGCGTCGGCCGGGTCAGCCATCGGGGCTCCGGTCTGCTGGCGCAGGTCGGCGGGCCGCTCCGTCGTCCAGCGCCGGCGACGCCAGCTCAGATGCGCGTTCACCAGCATGCGGCGTACATAAGCGTCGGGGTCTGCCGCCGCGCGCACCCGCTTCCAGTGCCGGTACGCATCGGCCAGCACGGTCTGGGCCAGATCCTCGGCCACCTGCCGGTCGCCGCTCAGGACGAACGCCAGGCGCACCAGCGACCGGCCATACCCCGCCACGAAATCCTCGAACGACACGCCCGCTCCCGTCAGTGCTCCTCACCAGAAAGACGCATCGGCCGCCGCCCCGCGCTGCACACCCGCCCTTGAGTGGGTGCGGTTCGTCGACGAGGCGAGGCACGATGCCGATGCAGTGAACGGCGGCTCAGGCGACGCCATTCATCTCGACCAATCCCGCCGAGATCAGCTACCGCCGGTCTCGCCCCGCGGCCGGCAAGCGTTAGCGTCGGTTCCCATGATCGTGTGGCTCAACGGCACACATGGCGCCGGCAAGACGACGACCAGCGCACTCGTGCAGCAAATGATCCCGGACTCCCGGGTGCTCGACGCCGAGAAGGTGGGCGAGACTCTCATGGACATCACTCCGGGGCTGCCCGAGACGGACAACTTCCAACACTGGCCGCCGTGGCGGCAGCTCGTCGTCGAGACCGCCCGCCGCGTGCTGGACTACACCGGCGGCACACTGGTGATGCCCATGACTGTCCTCCGGTGGGACACCGGGCTGGTGTCACTGTTGGAAGTCGGGTGGCTCGTCGCCGCAGGACGCCGGCCAGCGCTCTGCGCGGCCGGAGCCGCGCCCGACGGAGGTTGGCGGCACCAGACCTGCGGCTCGGTGGGCGCTGCGGCGGCGGTGCAGCCACCACATGCCCAGCGCGAGCGCGACCAGGCCGGCGGTGACCGCCAGCAAGGTCCGCTCCGCTATCACCGCGCCGGCGCCGGTGAGCACACCCGCTGCGACGAGCAGGGGCAGCGCGCAGCACGCGGCGCAGGCGCCGGCGGCCAGGGCGCCGGTGACCTTGCTGCGGGTCGGTGGTGCGCTGTCCACCTTCACCGCCGGGTGCTGGCCAGGGCTTGTGGCGGTGGGTGGGGTGGGCAGGCTCACGTGGGTTCTCCGTCGGGGTGCGCGGCGGCGCCGATGATCAGGAACGGGATGGGGCAGTCGGCGCAGGTGCAGTTGGTCAGGCTGTCGCAGCGGGCGTCGACGACCTCGGCGAGGGTGGTGCGCATGGCGGTCAGGTCGGCGATCTTCGCGTCGATCTCGGCGATTTTGTCGACCGCGCGTTGCCGCAGGTCCGGTGTGGGATGCCGGCGACGACCGGCGTCGAGGAGGTCGGCGACTTCGGCGAGGGTGAAGCCGAGCCGCTGCGCCGCCTTGATCACGTTGAGCAGGGCGACGGTGTCGGTTGGGTAGAGCCGGTGCCCGCCGATGGACCTGACCGGTTTGGCGAGCAGTCCGCGGCGTTCGTAGTAGCGCAAGGTCTGGACGTTCACCCCGGCCTGCTCAGCGACCTCTCCGGTACGCAGCCCAGCGCGCTCCGGCGAGGCCTCACCGCCGATCTGTCGCACCGCTGGCTCCCGTGTCGGCGGGGGCGCCGGGCCGGCCGCGAACCGCGGCGACCGCGTCGGCCAGGTTCACGGCGTCCGCCCACCCGACACGCTGTCGACCCGCTGGACCAGGGCGCCCAGCACGTCGGCGTACTGGACCGGTACCCGCACATCCAGGGCCAGCACCTCGCCGTCGTCGGCGGGCTCGGCCGTGCTGGCGAAGGAGAGGAACGAGCAGCACTCGCTCTCCCGCCGGGTCAGGTCCGCCACGGTAGCCGCCAGCCCGGTGGGGCCGGCCAGCCGCATCCGCACGTGTGTCGGGCCGACCGTGTCCACGCCGCGAACGGCGGTGGCGAACAGGGCGTCGAACTCGGTCAGCCGCAGCGGCCGGTCGACAGTCGGCAGGGTGCACGCCTGCGGCACCCACACCTGGTCATCACTGGTCATGCCACGACGGTAAGCCTGTACCTAGGTACCGGATGCAAGGGAGCGCGAACAACGAGGAGCCGCTATGGCGCCTGAAGCTGCCAAGGGGCGGGCAGCGGCGGTGTCAAGCCCGAGCGGCGCGCGCGCGGGCTGCTTGGCGGACCAGGTGGTCGCGCTCCGCGACGTTCGTGGCCCGGCGGGCGGCTTCCGCGTACGCCGAAGCGGCGGCGGGCAGGTCGCCCCCAAGCTCGTGCAGGTGCCCGCGCACGGCGTGCCACCGGTGCCGCTCACCGATCACCTCGCGCAGCCGGTCCGTCTCGCGCAGCCCTGCGGCGGCTCCGAGGACATGGCCGACCGCGACCGCGCGGCCGAGCACCGCGGCCGGGTCCTGCCGCACGGGATCCTCGGTCAGCGCGACGAGGTCGTCGTACCAGGCGAGGATCTGCGGCCAGTCGGTTTCCTCGGCGCGTGCGGCATCGTCGTGCAGGGCGGCGATCGCGGCCTCGATCTGGTAGCGGCCCGGGCGCCGCTCGGCCGTCTGCAGGGCGAGCGCCGACTGCAGGCCGCGTACGCCTTCGGCGATCTCGCGGGTGTCCCACCGGCCGCGGTCCTGCCGGTCGAGCGTGACGATCCGGCCCTCGGGGTCGAGCCGCGCGGGTAGCCGGGCATGGTTGAGGAGCATGAGCGCGAGCAGCCCGCGCGCCTCGGGCTCGGCCGTGGCGAGGGTGAGCTGGCGGGCGAGCCGGATCGCTTCGCCGGCCAGGTCCACCCGGTCCGCGTGGCCGGCGGTGTAGACGAGGTAGAGCACGCGCAGCACGACGGCGAGGTCGCCCGGCTTGTCCAGGCGCCGTCCGCGCAGCGTGCGCTTGGCGCGGCTGATCCGCTGCGCCATCGTCGCCTCGGGGACGTAGAAGGCGTCGGCGATCTCCCGGGTGGTGAGGCCGCCGACGGCGCGCAGGGTCAGCGCCACCTGCGACGCGGGCGCGAGGTCGGGGTGGCAGCAGCAGAAGAGCAGGAAGAGGGTGTCGTCGCCGTCCTCCGTGGCGACCGGCTGCGGCTGCGCGTACGTCGTCTCCTCGCGGCGGTGCCGGGCGACAGCGCTGCGGTGCGCGTCGACGAGCCGCCGCGTTGCGACCGCGGCCAGCCACGCGCGGGGGTCGCGCGGCGGGTGCTCGGGCCAGACCCGCAGCGCCTCCAGCAGCGCCTCCTGCAGCGCGTCCTCGGCCGCGTCGAAGTCCTCGCCGCGGCGGATAAGGCCCGCGAGCACCCGCGGGACGAGGGCGCGCAGCGCGCGCTCGTCCCGCGGGTGCACCGGCTCGTCGGTCACGCGGTCAGGCCTCCGCCGGCGCCTCGGACATGACCTCCCGGACGTCGATCCACTCGTAGAGGGGCTCGCCGCCGGGACCGGGTTCGGAGGACACGTACGCCGCCAGCTCGACCGCGCGCTCGCGGGACTCGACGTCGATCATGTACCAGCCCGCGACCAGGTCGCTGGTCTCCGGCAGCGGGCCGTCGGTGGTGACGGGTGCGGCGTCCGGGCCGCCGTAGCGCACCCACGTGCGCGCCGGGGTGAGCGCCTGCGCGTCGACGTACTCGCCGTTCTTCTCGAGCAGCTCGCTGACGTGCCGGAGGAAGGCCATGTGCGCCTCCACGTCCTCAGGCGCCCACTGGTCCATCGGAGGCACGGGGCGGTGCGGCTGAGGGCCGCCGCGGTAGTGCTTGAGGAGCAGGAACTTCGGCATCGTGGTCTCCTGTCGTCATGGCCGCCTGTCGGGGCCTTCACATGGTGAGCGGAGCCGGCCGACGCTTCTCGACATCGTGCCGCACGTCATCTCACGGGATGTACTGCACCTCGGGGAAGGCCCGGCACGGGCCGTCGAGGATGCGCTGCCGCCGGCCGCGCAGGTGCAGGTCGAAGAATGCGAGCGGGTACGCCTGCTGGATGCGCACCGCCCGGGCCGTGTCGAGGGTGCCGACCCAGCCGGCGAGACGCTCGTCGCTCATGCCGACCACGGCCGCCACCTGCGGGCCCAGGATCTTGTAGTCGCCGTAGGAGGCGTGGACCGCGCCGTGCGCCTGGATGTTGAGCCGCCAGCCGGTCAGGTGCGACCAGAACTGGGCGACCGGCGGCTCGGCCCGGGTGAAGGTCGCGGTCATCAGCATGAACGGCCGGGCGAGATCGGTCTCGATCAGGGGTTCCATCGGGGCGTCGAGGGCGATCCCGGCTCGGATGCGC
>DASQDS010000396.1:0-7720 GCA_035634075.1 Pilimelia sp.
CCCGGGTCCGCACCGCGGCGCGGGCACGGGCGGCGGGGCGGGCGGGCGGCAAGGCGGGCCTGATCGGCATGGAAGTCCCCCAACGGGTCGCCGCGGGGCAGCCGCACCCGCACGCCGATGCTAGGCAGCCGAAGCGATGCCCATCAATCCTCTGTGTCAGGTGTGCCTAAAGGTGCACCGGTTCCCGGCAGCCCTGGGTCCGGCAGCCGGGCCCGGTAGGGCGTGTTCAGCCGGTCCGGCCCGCGGGCCGTGACCGGAATGTCCGGGTTTGCAGGCGCCGCCCGGGGGTACTGCCCCGGCACAACACCGTGGTTGTCCGAGGAGGCACGATGGCGGCCGACGCCGTTACGTTGATCATGAATGATCACCGCGTCATGGAAAGTCTGTTCGAGATGCTCAAGGACCCCAAGAGCGACCGTCCCGCGCTGCTCAGCGAGGTGACCGCGCGCCTCAGCGCGCACGCGTGGGCCGAGGAGGAGCGCGTCTACACCGCGCTGATCAAGGCCGAACCGAGTGAGGAGGGGCAGGTCTTCCACGGCGTCGAGGAGCACCACGAGGCCGCCGAGCTGCTGCACAAGCTGCAGGTGACCGACCCCGCCAGCCCCGAGTTCGACACGGTCCTGGAGGAGTTCGTCAACGCGGTGCAGCACCACGTCGAGGAGGAGGAGTCGGAGATCCTCCCGGAGCTGGCCGACGCCCTCGACGACAGCCGGCTCGAGCAGATCGGCGCCGCGTTCGAGGAGCGCCGCCTGGAGATTTTGCGCGCCCACGGCATCACCGACCAGGCCGTCGGCAGCGGCGGGGCGGTGGCGCAGCTGGCCAGGAGCGCGAGCGCCGGGCGCGCCGACGTCGCGGAGATGTCCCGCGAGGAGCTCTACGAGAAGGCGAAGCAGGCCGACATCGCCGGCCGGTCGCAGATGAACAAGGACGAGCTGGCCAAGGCCGTCCAGCAGGAGGCCTGACCGCCGCAAGCGACCAACACCAGGCATAAGGGGGTACGCCGGACGGCGTGCCCCCTTTCGCCGCGCACCGGGCGGGCGGCGTGCGGCCCGATGGCGCGGCGGCTACCGTCGGGCGATGGTCGGTTTCGGTCAGCTGGCGAGCGGCGCGGCCCTCTACACCACGACGCTGCGGGAGCTTCCCGCCGCCGGCCCGCGCACGTCCTGCCTTGACCACGACCAGCTCATCCTGGTCACCGCCGGTCACGGCACCCTGGCCGTCGACTTCGTCGCCCGGCGCTGCCGACCGGGCACCCTGCTGTGGGTCCGCCCCGGCCAGGTGGTGGGCTACGGCCAGCAGCCCGGGCTGGACGCCATCCTGATCGGTTGGGCGGCGGAGCTGCTCGCCACAGTCGTGGCCCGCGCCCCGGCGCTGGCGGACCCCCTGGGCCCGAGCCACTGGCAGCTCGCCGGCGAGGACGAGGACGCCATCATCACCGAGGTCAGCCAGCTCGTGGTGGACTGCCGCCGGCGGCCCGCCGGCGACCTCGCCGGTGAGTTGCTGCGGCACCAACTCGCCGTGCTCCTGCTGCGCGTCGCCCTGCTCACTCCCGACGCCGGCGCGGTGAGCACCGGCGGGTCGACCTTCGTCCGGTTCCGCCAGGAGGTCGAGCGGGCGTACCGGTCCACCCGCCGGGTGGAGGACTATGCCACCCGGCTCGGCTGCTCCGTCCGCACGCTCACGCGGTCGAGCCTGGCCGCCACCGGCCGCAGCGCGAAGCAGGTCGTCGACGACCGGGCCGCCCTGGAGGCGCGCCGGCTGTTGGCCTGCACCGACCTGCCGGTCGCCGAGGTCGGCCAGCGGTTGGGCTTCCCGGAGCCGACCAACTTCGGCCGGTTCTTCCACCGGGAGGTCGGGTGCAGCCCCGGCGCGTTCCGCTCCCGGCTGCACCGCCCGCGGATTCCCCTGCAACGCCAGTCGGGCACGGCGACTGAGGCGGCCGCGGGCGGGCTACGCTCGACCCGTGCCGAGGAGTGAGCCGAGCGAGCCCCGCAGTGGCGAGGTGCCTCCTCCTCCATCGCCAGGGCTGCGCGCCCTGTTGCCCTACCTGCGGGCGTACCGCCTGACCCTCGCCGGCGTCGCGGCGCTGTCGCTGCTCGGCGCGGCGCTCACGCTGGCGCAGCCCCTGCTGACCCGCGCCGTGCTCGACGGCATCCAGGCCGCGACCCCGGTCACCGGTGCGGTCGCCGGCCTGGTCGCCCTCGTGGTCGGCGCGGCGGCGCTCTCCGGCCTGCGCGACTACCTGCTGCAGCGCACCGCCGAGGGGGTCGTGCTCACGGCGCGGCGACGCCTGGTGGGACACCTGCTGCGGCTGCCGATCGCGGAGTACGACCGGCGGCGCACCGGCGATCTGCTCTCGCGGGTCGGCGCGGACACCACCCTGCTGCGGGCGGTGGTCACCGCCGGCCTGTTCGAGACCGTCACGGGGGCGGTCATGGTGCTCGGCGCGGCCATCGCCATGATCGTCCTGGACCCGTTGCTGTTCGCGGTCACGCTCGGCGGTGTCTCCGTCGGGCTGGCGCTGGCGGGTGTCTTCGCCCGGCGGGTGCGGGCGGCGTCCCGCCAGGCGCAGGAACGCGTCGGCGAGATGACCTCGGCCGTGGAGCGCGCCCTGTCCGGCGCGCGCACGCTGCGCGCCAGCCGGGCCGAGGAGCGCGAGGCGCTCGCCATCGGGGTGAGCGCGGAGGCGGCGTACGGTGCCGGGCTGCGGGTGGCCCGCCTGGAGGCGATCATCTCGCCGGCGAGCATGACCGCCGTGCAGGGCTCGTTCCTGCTGGTGCTGGCGGTCGGCGGGTCGCGGGTGGCGAGCGGCGCCATCACGGTCGGCGACCTCGTGGCGTTCGTGCTGTTCCTGTTCTTCCTGGTGATGCCGCTGGCACAGGCCCTGCACGCGTACACCCGGCTGCAGACCGGCCTCGGCGCGCTGGCGCGGATGGAGGAGGTGCTGGAGCTGCCGGTCGAGGCCGCGGCGGACCGGCCCGCCGGCCACCGGCGCGCGGCGGTACCGGGCAGCCGCCCGAAGCCGGGCCGGCCGGCGGCGGTGGAGTTCGACCGGGTGTCGTTCGCCTACGGCGACGGCGAGCCGGTGCTGCACGACGTGAGCGTGGTCGTGCCCTACGGCACCCGGACGGCACTTGTCGGCCCGTCCGGCGCGGGCAAGTCCACGCTGCTGGCGCTGGTGGAGCGGTTCTACGACGTCACCGGCGGCACGGTGCGGGTGGGCGGGCAGGACGTGCGGGAGCTGCCCCGGCACGAGCTGCGCGGCCTGCTGGGGTACGTGGAGCAGGACGCCCCGGTGCTGGCCGGCACGCTGCGGGAAAACCTGCTGCTCACCGCCCCGGCGACCACCGAGGAGCGGATGCTGGCGGTGCTGGAAACGGTGAACCTGGGCGATCTCGTCCGGCGGACCCCGCGGGGGCTCGACGCCGAGGTCGGCGAAGGCGGCGTGCTGCTCTCCGGCGGCGAACGCCAGCGCCTCGCGATCGCCCGCACGTTGCTGGCGGCCCCGCCGATCCTGCTGCTCGACGAGCCCACCAGCAACCTCGACGCCCGCAACGAGGCGGCGCTGCGGCAGGCCATCGACGCGGTGTCCGCCGACCGGACGTTGCTGATCGTGGCGCACCGGCTGTCCACGGTGGTGGACGCGGACCAGATCGTGGTCTTCGACCGGGGCCGGGTCGTGGCCGCCGGCCGGCACGCCGAGCTGACCGAGCACAGCCCGCTGTACCGGGAGCTGGCGAGTCACCAACTCCTCGTTCCCTGACCCGCACCCGCGGCGGCACCGCGGGGCCGCCCGGCGAGGAGATCCGCAACCCGGCGTCACGGCCGCGGCGCGGAAGGGGCATCATGGTGACGTGCAGATCTCGGCGCGGGGTGACTATGCGGTACGCGCGGCGCTCAGTCTCGCCGCCTCCTATCCGGCCCTGCTGTCCGCCCAGACGATCTCCCAGCAGCAGGAGTTGCCGCACAAGTTCCTCGAGGCCGTGCTGGCGGATCTGCGCCGCGCCGGGCTGGTCCGCGCGCAGCGCGGCGCGGAGGGCGGCTACACGCTGACCCAGCCCCCGGCCGAGATCAGCGTCGGCCAGGTGCTGCGGGCCGTCGACGGCCCGCTCGCGGGCGTGCGGGGCATGCGGCCGGAGGAGACGAAGTACGACGGCGCGGCGGAGAACCTGCCGTGGCTGTGGGTGGCCGTGCGCGCCGCCGTGCGCGACGTGGTCGACGAGGTCAACCTGGCGGAGCTGGTCACCGGTCGGATGCCGGCGCGGGTGCGCAAGCTGACCACCCGCCCGGACGCCTGGCAGCCCCGCTGACCGCGCCCGCCCGTCACACCGTGTGCACCACCCGGTCGTACGCCAGGCGCGGGAGCCGGTCGGGGCGCCAGGCGTCCGCGGCCGGCCGGCCGATGTTGACGACCAGCAGCGAGCGGTAGCCGGTGCCGGCGAAGAAGTCCCGGTCCACGCCGGCCGCGTCGAAGCCGGCCATCGGCCCGGCCGCCAGGCCGGCCGCCCGCACGCCGAGCAGGAAGTAGCCCGCCTGGAGCGTGGCGTTGAACCGGGCCTGGTCCACCCGCCCCGCGTAGTCCCCGACGAACCAGTCGCGGGCCTCCGGCCGGTGCGGGAAGACCTCGGGCAGCAACTCGTGGAAACCGGCGTCCGCGGCCAGGATGGCGACGAGCGGCGCTGCCGCCGTCTTGTCGCGGTTGCCCCGGCTCAGGTACGGCAGGAGCCGCTGGCGGCCGGCCGCGGAGCGCACCAGGACGATCCGCAGCGGCTGCGAGTTGTACGCGGTCGGCCCGGCGCTGACCAGGTCGTGGATGGCCCGGACCTGCGCCTCGCTGACGGGCTCGGCGGTGAACGCGTTGGCCGTCCTGGCCTGCCGGAACAGCAGATCCTGCGCTCCGGGGTCGAGGGCGAGCAGCCCGCCGGCCAGCTGCGTCGCCGCGCTCATGCCGCCACCGCGCTCGCCTCGGCGAGGTCCGCGTGCAGGCGGGCGTACCGGCCGGAGTGGTAGAGCAGCGGGGCGCCGAGCCGCTGACCGGCCACCAGCGGCTCGGCCAGCACGATCGCGTGGTCGCCGGCGTCCACCCGCTGCGTCACCCGGCACACCAGCCAGGCCAGCGCGCCGTCGAGGACCGGCACGCCGTGCGGCCCGGGCCGCCAGTCGCCGTGCTCGGCGAACCTGTCGATGCCGCTGGTGGCGAACGTCCGGGCCACCTCCTGCTGCCCCTCGGCCAGCAGGTGCACGGCCACATGCCCCGCGCGCCGCACCGTCGGCCAGCTCGACGAGGCGCGGGCCAGGCAGAACGAGACCAGCGGCGGATGCAGCGACACGGAGGTGAACGACGTGGCGGTGAAGCCCACCGGGGGCGACCCGGCCGCCGTCACCACGGTGACGGTGGCGGCCTGGCGGCGCAGCAGCGCCCGGAAATCGTCGGGTGGGACGGTCATGGCGGCCTCCTGCGGACGGCGGTGGCGGGACGGCGGTGGCGGGACGGCGGTGGCGGGGCGGCGGTGGCGGGACGGCGGTGGCGGGACGGCGGGCGGTCAGGCGGGCACGGGCACCCGCTGCGCGTACTGGCTGGTCGGGCGCGGCAGGCCGTAGTGCTCCCGCAGCGTCGCCCCGGTGTACTCGGTGCGGAACAGGCCACGGTGCTGCAGCTCCGGGACGACCTGGTCGACGAAGTCGGTGAGCCCGCCGGGGAGGTACGGGGGCATGATGTTGAAGCCGTCGGCCGCGCCGGCGGTGAACCACAGCTCGATCTGGTCGGCGATCATCGTCGGTGTGCCGGCGACGACCCGGTGGCCGCGGCCGCCGCCCAGCCGCCCGATGAGCTGCCGGATCGTCAGCCGCTCGCGGCGGGCCAGCTCCACCACCAGCCGGTACCGGCTCTGGTGCAGCTGGACGGTCTCCTCGCCGGGCAGCGGGGGCAGCGGCCCGTCCAGCGGGTGCGCGAAGAGGTCGACGCCGAGGATGCCGGAGAGCTGGGACAGGGCGTAGTCGGGAACGATCAGGTCGGCCAGCTCCTCCGCCAGCTGCTGCGCGGCCGCCTCGGTGGCGCCGATGACGGGGGCGATCCCGGGCAGGATCTTGATCTGCTCGGGGTCGCGGCCGGCCGCGGCCGTGCGGGCCTTCAGGTCGGCGTAGAACGCCTGCCCGTCGGCCAGCGTCTGCTGGGCCGTGAACACCGCCTCGGCGTACCGGGCGGCGAAGTCCTTGCCGTCCTCGGAGGACCCGGCCTGCACCAGCAGTGGCCGGCCCTGCGGCGGGCGCGGCACGTTCAGCGGCCCGCGCACCCGGAAGTGCTCGCCGCGGTGATTGATCTCGTGCACCTTGCCCGGGTCGGAGAAGTAGCCGGAGGCCGGGTCCACCACCAGGGCGCCGTCCTCCCAGCTGTCCCAGAGCTTGGTGGTGACGTCGACGAACTCGTCCGCCCGGCGGTACCGGTCTGCGTGCGCGGGGTGCTCGGCCAGGCCGAAGTTCTCCGCCTCCCGGGGCTGCGCGGAGGTGACGATGTTCCAGCCGGCCCGGCCCCCGCTGATGTGGTCCAGCGAGGCGAACTTGCGGGCCACGTGGAAGGGCTCGTTGTACGTGGTCGACACGGTGGCGATGAGCCCGATCCGCTCGGTGACCGCCGCCAGCGCGGAGAGCAGGGTGAGCGGCTCGAACACGGCCATGATGTTGTGGGTGGCGTTCGGGCCGACGGTGAGGCCGTCGGCCAGGAACAGCGAGTCGAGCTTGCCGCGCTCGGCGGTGCGGGCCAGCTCCTGGAAGTGGCGCACGTCGGCCACCCGCCCCGCGTCGGTGCGCGGGTGCCGCCAGGCGGCCTCGTGGTGCCCCACGCCCATCAGGAAGGCGTTGAGGTGCAGCTGCCTGCGCCCGGTGGGCGCGCTGCGCGATGGCTGGGTCATGTCGGTCCTTCCGGGGCCGTCAGGCGCTCGTACGCCAGGTGGAGAAACGCCGCTCGCACCAGACGAGTGCCTGGTTGAAACCGAGCCCGATCACCGAGATGGTCAGGATGCCGGCGTACATGTCGTGGATGGCGAAGTTGAACTGCGCCGAGTTGATGAGGTAGCCGAGGCCCGCCTTCGCGCCCACCATCTCGGCGATCAGCAGGATCAGGATCGAGAACGCGCCGGCCAGGCGGATGCCGGTGAAGATCGTCGGTACGGCGGCCGGCAGGATGACCTTGGCGAAAAGCCGGACCGGGTTCAGGCCCATCGACCGCGCGGAGCGGATGAGCAGCGGGTCCACCGTCTTCACCGCGCTGATGGTGTTCAGCAGGATCGGCCACGTGCAGGCGTAGCTGACCAGCGCGACCTTGGAGGTCTCCCCCAGGCCCAGGATCAGCACGAACACCGGCAGGAGCGCCACGGCGGAGGTGTTGCGGAACAGCTCCAGCAGCGGGCTCAGCAGCGCGGCGAGCGGGCGGTACCAGCCGATGAGCAGCCCCAGCGGGATCGCCGCCGCGATGGCCAGGCCGAAGCCGGCCAGCGATCGGGTGAGGCTGACCCGGGTGTGCTCGGCCAGCTCGCCGGAGCGGGCGAGGTCGGACCAGGCGACCAGGACCTCCGACAGCGGCGGCAGGAACACCCGGTCGACCGCGCCGAGACGGGGCAGCAGCTCCCACGCGGCCAGGAAGGCGGCGACGGCGACGATGCGGCGCGCGCCGCGGCCGAGCGCCAGGCCGGCGCGGACGGCCCGGCCGGACCGGGCCGGGGCC